>DATAIN010000445.1:0-1851 GCA_036262635.1 Gemmatimonadaceae bacterium
GGCCGAATCCATCGATCGACGACGGGCGATTCCACACCCTCCGCCTGGCGGGGACGCTCGACACGCGCAACGACGAGACCAACCCGCGCGTCGGCTGGTACGTTCTCGCGGAGCTGGAGCATGGACGCGGCGACATCACGAGCTTCGGTGCGCGGTCCTGGATCGCGCCGACGGATGGCCCGCTCAATCCCCCGAGACGCGACAGCTATCGTCGCGGCTTCCTCGACCTGCGGCGATACAACCGCCCCTCGCCGGAGACACAGCTGAACGCGCGGCTGGTGCTCGCCGGCTGGCTGGGCGGGGATCAGCTCCCGCTGCAGCGACAGGTCTCGGTGGGCGGGCTCGGATCGATTCCGGGCTACGACTTCCGCGAACGGAATGACAAGCTGAGTTGCCAGGGTCCGGTGCGCGTCGCCGGAAGGCCGGCGGAGTGCGAGCGCGCCGCGCTGGCGCAGCTCGAGTACCGGATCGACCTCGGGCTGGAGCGGTTCCGCCGGCGCGTCGCGCCGTTCTGGTACGCGGAAGCCGCGGTGGTGGTGTTCGTGGACGCGGGTCGCGGCTGGCGCATCGACCGCGGGGAAGGAAACGGCTTCGGGTTCGCCGCGTCGAAGCTGCCGCCGATCGACTCCTTCCAGAGCGATGTCGGGGCGGGGATCGACCTCTCGGCGTTCGGGATCTACGTCGCGAAGGCGGTGTCGGTGAAGGACGCGCCGCCTAACGTCTTCGTCCGGCTGAAGCACCGCTTCTAGCGTGCCGCGGCTCCCTCTTCTCTTCCCGGCCCTGCTCGCGCTGGCGCTGAGCGTCGCCACACCGGTGGCGGCGCAGGACAGCCCACGGCTCGAGCTCACCCTGCCGGTGCAGGGCGCTCTGCTGCGCGAAGGGCCGACGCTGCGCGGGACGAACCTCCTCGCCGACCCGCAGCTGCGCGACCTGGTGCGCAACGGGTTTCCGGCGCGCTTCAGCTTCCGCGTCGAGCTGTGGTCGACGGGTGGCTTCTTCAACAACCTGACCGCGAGCACGGCGTGGGACGTGATCGTGCGCTACGACCCGCTGGACAAGGTCTATCAGGTGGTGCGGATCGCGGGGGACCGCGCGGTCGCGTTAGGCAGCTTCAGCGACGTGGCCGCGGCGGGGGAAGCGGTGGGCCGGCCGCTGCGCATCCCGCTCAACGCCCCGTCGCGGGACCGCTACTACTACAACGCGGTGCTGGACGTCGAGGTGCTCTCGCTGAGCGATCTGGACGAGCTGGAGCGCTGGCTGCGCGGGGAGCTGCGTCCGGCGGTGAGCGGGCGCCGGAACCCGGGCACGGCGCTGACGCGCGGGGTCCGCACGCTCGTCGTCCGCCTGCTCGGCGGGACGAAGCGGCATTTCGAGACGAGGACGGGGACGTTCAGACCGTAGCGCTGGGGGCTGGAGGCTGGAGGCTGGAGGCTGGAGGCGTTCAGCCTCCGGCCTTCAGCTTCCAGCCCGACGTTACAGCGTCTTCTCCAGCTGGTGCAGCACGCCTTCGCCGTAGAAGAGGCGGATGTAGCGCGCCTGGGTCGGCGTGAGGCGCCGGACGGCCCAGCTCAGGTGAACGAAGTGCGGCTCGACCGGGCGGACCATCGGGTGCATCCCGATCTCCTCGGGGAGATGGTTCGACTTGCGCGTGTTGCAGGGGCTGCACGCGGTGACGACGTTCGTCCAGTCGTTGGTGCCGCCGCGCGAGATCGGGATCAGGTGATCGCGCGTGAGCGTCTCGCGGGGCTTCAGGTCGGCGCCCGTCCGCCCGCAGTACTGGCAGCGGTAGCGGTCGCGCGCGAAGAGGAAAGTGTTGGTGACCTGACGGCGGAAGCGGCGCGGCACGTGGAC
>DATAIN010000446.1:0-7589 GCA_036262635.1 Gemmatimonadaceae bacterium
CGTCGCGGCACTCGACCTGCCGATCGACCGGACGAAGGTGCAGTACCTCGCCGACCCGAAGCTGTGGCGGCGAAATGGGCAATGGATGCTGAGCTTCGCGACGACGGGGAGCGCGCGGTTCAGCGGATTCACTGGGGGAGAACTCGTATATGCACTCGGTGGCCCGGGAGAGGCGACGCTCGTCGTCGGTCCGTGAGCGGGGGCGCGCCGGCGCGCTTGCGCTCCTCGTCGCGATGATCGTCGCGGCACCGGCGGCAGACGCGCAGTACCAGCGCGCGAGTCAGGCGCGCGGCGAGCCGTATCTCACCGACACTCCATTCGGCGATTTCCCGATCGATCGCCTCGAGCCCGGCGCACGCCTTCGCTTCACCTCGAACGACGGCCGCCGGATGGAGGCCCGACTGGTCGCCATGCGCGACAGCACCCTCGAGCTGCAGTCGATGACGGGCGACAGTCTCCCGCCGAAGACCTTCGCCGAGCTGCGCGCCCTGCGCAGCGTCGAGGTCCGCGCGATCCCCACGGCGGTCACGCGCCGCGCGACGATCGAGACGGCCGCGGTGACCGTCGTCTCGGCCGCGCTCGGCGCCGTCTACGGCGCGCAGCGCGACAACGCGCTCACACGCGGCAAGCCTCGCAAGCCGGCCGCACGCGCCGGGCGGATGGGTCTCATGGCGGGGATGGCCGGCTACCTCGGCTGGGCCACGGGACGCTCCATCGCATCGCGCCGGCGCTGGCGCCCGGTGACGTTACCCTGACGCCTAACGCGCGAACGCCGCGTCGAAGGCCACCTTCGAGGGCGCGAAGTTCGCCGCCTTGAGGTACGCGCACGCTTCGCGCGCCCCCGCCTCGCGGTCCATCCCGATGTCCTCCCACTCGATCGAGAGCGGACCCTCGTAGCCCACCCGGTTCAGCGCGCGGATGATCTCCTCGAAGCGGATCTTGCCGCGACCGATCGAGCGGAAGTCCCAGTACCGGTCGCGGTGCCCGAAGTTGAGATGCCCGCCGAACGCTCCTGACGGCTTCGGCACGTCCGACCACCACACGTCCTTCATGTGCGCGTGGTAGATCCGGTCGCCGAAGCGCTCGATGAAGGCGACGTAGTCCACCCCCTGATAGCCGAAGTGGCTCGGATCGTAGTTGAAGCCGAACGCCTCGCGCCGCCCCACCGCCGCGAGCGCGCGCTCCGCCGACGAGATGTCGAAGGCGATCTCGGTCGGATGGACCTCGAGCGCGAAGCGCACACCGCTCTCGTCGAAGACGTCGAGGATCGGATTCCACCGCGCGGCGAAGTCGCGGTAGCCGGCCTCGATCCATTCGTCGGGGACGGGAGGAAAGCTGTAGAGCAGCGGCCAGATCGACGAGCCGGTGAAGCCGGGAACGACGCGCACGCCGAGCTTCGCCGCGGCGCGCGCGGTCTGCTTCATCTCCTCGGCGGCACGCTGCTGCACGCCCTCCGGCTTGCCGTCCCCCCAGACGCGCGGCGGAAGGATGCTCTTGTGTCGCTCGTCGATCCGGTCGCACACCGCCTGGCCGACGAGGTGATTGCTGATGGCGTGCACCGAGAGGCCGTGCCGCGCGAGCAGATCGTGGCGCCCGCGAACATAGCCGTCCTCGGCGAGCGCGCGATCGACCTCGAAGTGATCTCCCCAGCACGCGAGCTCGAGCCCGTCGTAGCCCCATTCGCGTGCCTTGCGCGCGAGCGTCTCGAGCGGCAGATCGGCCCACTGGCCGGTGAAGAGCGTGATTGGTCGTGGCATTCGTGATCCTTGTTGTGAATTCGCTAACGGCTAATGGCTAATGGCTAACCGCCAATGGGCCATTAGCCGTTAGCCATTAGCCATTAGCGAGGCGGCGTATACGCCGCGTCCACCCACGCGCGCTTCTTTCCGCTCTCCACCGCCTTGTGGATGAAGTGCACGCCGCGCGCGCCGTCCTGCACCGTCGGGAAATCGGTGTCGAACTCGCCGGGATTCTCTCCCGCCAGCTTCGCCTCGATCGTGCGCCCCGCGTTCCGGTAGACGTTCGCGAATCCCTCGATGAATCCCTCGGGATGCCCCGACGGGATGCGCGTGTTGTGCTTCACGACCGGCGCGAGGTAGTCGTTGCCGCGCTTCCAGACTTCCGCCGGACCGTCGGCGCGCAGCAGGTCCAGATAGTTCGGGTTCTCCTGCTTCCAGTCGAGCCCCGCCTTGTCGCCGTACACGCGCAGCCGAAGCCCGTTCTCCTCCCCCGCCGAGATCTGCGAGGCGCAGATCGTGCCGCGCGCGCCGCCCTTGAAGTGGACGAGGATGTTCGCGTCGTCCTCCAGCTCGTAACCCTCGCCGAAGCTCGTCAGGTCGGCGCAGATCGACTCGAGCTCCAGCCCGGTCACGTACTGCGTCAGGTTGAGCGCGTGCACTCCGATGTCGCCGATCGCCGATGAGATCCCCGCGTGCTTCGGGTCGAGCCGCCAGATGCTCATCCCGGCCACCGCGAGGATCCATCCCTGCGAGTATTCGGCGACGATCTTCTGGATCCTGCCGAGCTTCCCCTGGCGCACGAGCTCGCGCGCCTGCTTCACCATCGGGTAGCCGGTGTAGTTGTGCGTCAGCGCGAAGATGGCGTCGTGCTGCTTCACGAGCCGGCAGAGCTCTTCCGCGTCCTCGATGGTCGTCGTCATCGGCTTGTCGCAGACGACGTGAAAGCCCGCCTCGATCGCGGCTTTCGCGATCCGGAAGTGCGAGCTGTTCGGCGTGACGATCGAGACGAAGTCGATGCGCTCTCCCTCGGGAAGCTTGCGCTCCTTCTCGATCATCTCCTCGTACGAGCCGTAGACGCGCGAGCGGTCGAGGAACAGCTCCTCGCCCTGACGCCGCGACTTTCCCGCGTCGGACGAGAACGCGCCGGCGACGAGCTCGATCTCCCCGTCGAGCGCCGCCGCCTTCCGATGGACCGCGCCGATGAACGCGCCCGGCCCTCCCCCCACCATCCCGTACCGCACCTTCCGTTTCAGCGGCATCTCGCTCTCCGTGCACTGGGCGGTCGATTCTCGCCAGCCGGAGCCGCCGCGTAAAGGGGGTCCGTGGCTTCTTCCCCTGCGCTAGCTTGCGACGCTGCCTCCAATCGTCGCTCGAATCGACAGATGATCCCCACTTCCCGCCTTCCTCTCGCGCTCGTCGCGGCATTCGTCACCGCGTCCGGCGCAGCCGCGCAGGCCACGGACTCCACCGCGCGACGCGACACCTCCGCCGCGCACCGGCTCGATCCCGTCGTCGTCACCGCCGAGCGTACGAGCGCGCCCCTCGCCGCGAGCGCGGCCGCGGTCACGCGGCTCAGCGCCGCCGAGCTGCGTCAGCTCCCGGTGTCCACGGTCGCCGGCGCGCTCGAGCTCGTGCCGGGAATGGTCGTGCTGCACTCGGACGCGCTCGGTGAGGCGCCTCGCCTCGCGATCCGCGGCTTCTATGGTGGAGGCGAGACGGAGTACGTGACCGTGCTGCTCGATGGCGTCCCGCTCACCGGACTCGCGACGGGACGGGTGAACTGGGACCTCGTCCCCCTCGCATCGCTCGACGCGATCGAGATCGTGCGTGGCGGAGCGTCCGCGGCGTATGGCGACGCGGCGGTCGGCGGAGTCGTGAACCTCATCACGCGCCGCGCGCGTGGCGAGGGGAGCTGGAGCCGCTGGCGCCTCGAGGGTGGTGAGCTCGGCACCGTGCGCGCCGGCGCGGCCGCGGGGGGCGATCTCGCGGGGCGGGCCGCGTCGCTCTTCGGCGACCTTCGGCAGTCGGGCGGCTATCGCGATCGCGAGAGTCATCACTCGGGCACGCTCGGCGGCTCGTTCGAGCTCCTGCACGACGAGCGTGGGTCGCTCGCGATCTCCGCGCTCGAGCACCGGCGCCGCTTCGACGAGCCCGGCCCGCTGAACGAGGCCGAGCTCTCGGCGTCGCGCACCGGCGCGTCTCCCTTCGCGCGCTTCGACGAGACCGACGAGCGCGTGCACCGGCTCACCATCGACGGCGCGACGCGCGTCGGTGCGCGGTCGCGCGTCACCGGCTATCTCGGCGGCGAGCGCGCGACGAGCGATGCGGTGCGCACCGTCCCGCTCTCGGCCGACTTCGCCGACACGCAGGCCCGTGAGCTGGGGATCTCGCGGCTGCTTGGCTCCGTGCAGCTCGAGACGTCGGGCATTCTCGCCGGCATCGCGAACCGATTCGTGCTCGGCGCCGACATGTCGGCGGGCCGCCTCAGGAACGCCTATCGTCCCGTCGTCACCGGAGACTCGAGCGCCTTCGCGAGCGCGAGCGGGGACCAGGGCGACGTCACCGCGCGTGGGCGCGGGCGGCGGGAGAGCGTCGCGGCCTTCGCGAGCTGGGAAGCGACTCCCGTCGAAGTCCTTCGGCTCACGTTAGGCGGTCGCGTCGATCGCATCGCCGATCGCTTCACCCCGCTCGCGCCGAGCACGGGCGAAGGATTCCATTCGACCCACGTCGCGGTGAGCCCGCGCGCCGGCGCGAACCTTCGCTACGTCGACGGGCCGCGTCAGACGGGACACCTGTATCTCACCGCCGGCCGTTCCTTCAAGGCGCCGACCATCGACCAGCTCTTCGACCAGCGCGCGATCCCGATCCCCTTCCCCCCCTTCCAGGTCACCACCTCGAACCCCGAGCTCGACCCGCAGTACGGCACGAGCCTCGAAGCGGGCGTCTATCACCGGACCGTGCTCGTCCCCGAGCGGGTGCAGGCGCGCCTCGCGCTCTCGGTCTACGAGATGCAGATGCGCGACGAGCTCGACTTCGACCTGCAGCAGTTCCGCTACGTGAACATCGGCCGCAGCCGGCATCGCGGGCTCGAGGCGGGGCTCACCCTCGAGGCTCCCCGCGCGGCGCGAGCCTTCGCGAGCTGGACGCGGCAGGACGCGACCTCGCGCTTCGGCGAGAACCAGGGGAAGCAGCTCAAGGCGGTGCCGCGCGACGCCTGGGCGTTAGGCATCGGGCGCGCGCCGCTGCACGGCCTCGGCCTCGCGGCCACCGCGACTACCGTTCGGGGAACGTGGCTCGACGACGCCAACACGCGCCCGCTCGCGCCGTACACCCGGCTCGACGCCCGCGCGTCGTGGGCGGTGCGTCACCTTCGCCTCACGGTGGACGTGCGCAACCTGCTCGACCGCGAGTACAGCACCACCGGCTTCCCCGATCCCGCGGGGAGCGGGACGCTGCTGCTCTACCCGGCGGCGGGGCGCGTCGTGACGGTCGGCGTCGAGTCGTTCCGCTGATCGGCGCGCGCCCGGCGCGCCAGCTCGATCGACGCCCAGAACATCAGCGCGGCGATGGCCGGATGCAGCGCCGCCAGCCCGCGGTGGCCGAGGGAGCTCGTCGTCCCCGCGGTGGCGTACTCGAGGAAGAGCAGCACCACTGTGAGCCAGGCGAATCCCTTCGTCGCGCGCGATCCGCGCCCGAGATGGGCGAGGACGACGGCGAGCGGCGAGAGCCACTCGAACGCGTGCACGAAGCCGCGGTGCTGCTTCCACCAGTCCGGCCCGACGAACACCGCGCGGCCGGCGATGAAGATCTGCGCCAGCACCGCGAGGGCGAGCAGCCACCCCGCGACCTCCAGCGCCCGCCGCGCGACGACGACGCGACGCGTCAACGCGTGCCCGCGCTCTTCTCGCCGACCTTGATCAGCAGCAGCTCCGGGATCGTCCACGGTGTCGTGCGCGACGCGTTCGCCGCGCGCACCTGCGCGACCGTCGCGGTGGCGATGGGGAGCGCCTGGTTCCCCCAGCTCGAACGGATATAGGTCGCGACCGCCGCGATCTCCGCGTCGGAGAGCGACGGTCCCCATGCGGGCATGGCACCCGAGTACACCTGCCCCTGCACCTCCACGTCGCCGGTCAGCCCGTGCATGATGATCCGGACCAGGCGGTTCTCGTTCCCCTTCACCCACTCGCTCCCGGCGAGCGGCGGATAGGTCTCCGTTCCCTCACCCTGCGGCTGGTGACACGCCGCGCAGGTGGAGGAGAAGATCTGCGCGCCGGTGCGCGGCTGCGCGCTCTGCGCGCGCGCCGCGCCGTGAGGCAGCGCGGCCGCGGCCGTGGCGAGCGCGGCGACGACGAGCGCGATGCGGCGCGTCGTCGATCGGGGTGTCGTCATTCGCGTCCTGTTCATCCCTGGAGGATCCGCCGCAGCGCCTCGAAGCTCGTGCGCGCGGCGGCGATGGAGTCGCCACTGTCCGGCGCGGTGTCCTGCTCGACGAAGAAATGCTCGAGCCCCGCAGTACCCGCGCGGGCGAAGATCGGTCCGTAGTCGATCTCCCCCTGCCCCAGCGGGACGATCCGCGCCGCGCGCATCCGTGCCATCTGGTCGCCCCCGTTCGCGTTCACCGCGGCGAGGTTCGCCATGTCCTTCACGTGCCAGAGCGGATAGCGCCCCGGGTGCGCGTCGAACAGCGCGACCGCGCTCTGGCCGGCGACGGTCGCCCAGCCGATGTCCAGCTCGAGCGCCACGAGAGAGGGATCGAGCTCGGCGAGCATCACGTCGAACGGCGTGCGCCCGTCGGCCAGCCGCGTGAACTCCATCGTGTGGTTGTGGACGATGACCTTGATCCCGTACGGCTTCGCCGCGCGGGCGACTTCGTGGTAGACGTCGATCTCCTTGCGGACGGAATCGAGCGTCGGCACCGGCATCGTGAAGCCGCCCGGCGGCCGACCGTTAGGCGCGCCGGCCGGCCGCGGCGGTGGCGCGGCGCCGGCGCGCCCGTAGCGGTGGCCCATCGCCTGGAATCCGGCCAGCTGCCGCTCGAGATCGGGCCCCGGATGGAGCGTGACGTGCGTGCTCGGCGCCCGCAGCCCGGTGCGGTCGAGCATTCCACGGATCTGCTCGGGGGTCCAGTCGTTGTACGTGAACGGCTCGACCTCGCGATACCCGATCGCGGCCAGCGCGGCGAGGGTCTCCTCGAAGCGCGGGCCGAGCCGGTCGCGGACGGTGAAGAGCTGGATCCCCGCGTTCTGGATCGACGGCCGGCCGAGCGCCGCGTTCGCCGCCGCCGACGCGGCCGCGCTCACCGAGCGGCCGCACGCGCCGAGCAACCAGGCGCCCGCGCCGAGCGCGGCGGCGTCCTTCAGGAACTCGCGTCTGTTCCGTTCCATCTCACTTCCCTCCGCGCTCGTCGTACGCCTTGAGCTGTGCCGCGTACTGCGCGTCGAGACGCATGATGCGCACCGCCTGCACGAGGCTGGGCACGGCGGAGGGATCGGCCCACGCCGCGTCGAGCACGGGACGGACGAAGTTGCTCACGAACTCGGGAGTGAAGCGCGGGTTGCGCACCGACTGTGCGAGCACCGCGTAGCCGAGCACGCGCTGCGCGGGATCGTCGCTCTTCGCGAGCGCCGCGAACTTGTCGAGCTGCCATGTCCGCTCGCGCGCGCCGACGAAGCGGCGCCAGGCGAGATCCACCGGGTTCACCGTCTGCTGCGCCGGCGCGGCGCCCGGTGTCGCCGCCGGCGTCGCGGGAGCGGGTGCCGCCGGTGGCGGCACCGCGGGATTCACCCGCGCGAAGATCGTCGTCGCCGCGGCGAGCCCCTGCTCGCCGGAGATCCGGCCGGCCGCGGCGAG
>DATAIN010000447.1:0-9812 GCA_036262635.1 Gemmatimonadaceae bacterium
TGCGCGGTGACGTCGGTGAAGCGCCCCCGGTCGTTGCGGTACAGGCGCGCTCCCCCGAAACCGTCGCGCACCTCGCGGGTGTTGCGCGGCCCGAAGCTGCTCACCGGACGCGGCGAGTTGTTGACGACGAAGAGATCGAGGTCGCCGTCGCGGTCGTAGTCGAGGAAGGCGGCCTGGGTGGAGTAGCCTTCGTCGGCGACGCCGAGCTGCTTCGCCTCCTCCTCGAACACCGGCACGCCGTCCTTCCCCGTTCCCTTGTTGATCCAGAGCTCGTTCGCGCGCTGCGCGGCGTCGACCTTTCCCGCGTGGCAGACGTAGATGTCGAGGCGCCCGTCGCCATCCACGTCGGCGAGAGTCACCCCCGTCGTCCACGGACGGTCGCTCTCGATCCCCGCCGCCTTCGTCACGTCGCGGAATCGGAAGCTCCCCTCGTTGAGGTAGAGCGCGATCCCGTGCTGGTTCGAGCCGAGGACGATCTCCGGCCGCCCGTCGCCGGTGAGATCGCCTAACGCGACAGCGCCGCCGTTGTAGAAGTTGCGGTAGGTGAAGACATTGAGCTCCGGCGACTCGGTGAGCCGGTTCGCGAAGCGGACCCCCGTGTAGGAGGCGGGGAGAAGTGTGAAGAGATGGCCGTCGGCGGCGGGGAGGGTGCCGCTGCGCGGCTCCTCGTCGGAGCGATCGCCACGCCCGCAGCCGAGCGCCAGACACGAGCCGAGCAGCACGATGCCGAGCGTCAGGCTCGATGCCTTGATCATATCCTGCGTTGCACCCCGGGGACGCGGACGGTGGTGGGGAGAGGCGCGAGCGACACGCCGTCCGCGGCGCTGCGAGCGACTGCCTGTGCTGCCTCCTACTGCGTCATAGCCTGCTCCCCGCGAGGGGAGCAGGCTATGACGGTGCTGCCTGGGACTGGCCGGCTCAGTAGCCGGGGTTCTGCGTGAGGAGCGGGTTGGTCTGCATCTGCGTGAGCGGGATCGGCATCAGGACCTTGTACGCCGGCTGCTGCGTCTTGAAGCTGAACGCGTTCGTGTAGATCCCGGCGCGGATCATGTCCTGCCGCCGCTTGCCCTCGGCGGTGAGCTCGAGCAGACGCTCCTTGAAGATCATGTCGCGCATCTGTGCCTGCGTGAAGGTGCCCGTGTACTGCGGGGCGCCGACACGGGCGCGGAGGGAGTTGAGGATCGCCAGCGACCCGGCCTGCCCAAGCTCGTTGAGCGCTTCCGCCTTGATCAGCATGATCTCGGCGAGCCGGAACCAGGCGAAGTCGTTGCCGTTGTTCTGGGCGACGTGGTTCGGGTCCACCGGCCACTTGAGGATGCGCGCTCCCTCGTTCTCCTTCGCCTGAGTGACGTCGTTGATCGCCACGGTGAAGTTGAGCGGGTTGCCGGCGCGGTCGGTGACCGGCAGGCCGTTGTCCTGGTTCACCTGCGGCCCGACCAGGAAGATCTGGCGGCGCTGGTCAGCCGGGTCGAAGGAGTTGTACGTCTCGGCGAGCGTCGCGAAGCCGTTCCAGGGCGATGGCGTGTACTGGTTGTAGTGCAGCACGCGCATCACGAAGTTCAGCCCCATGTCGTTCGCGTTGAGAAACTTCACGACGAAGATGTTCTCGGGCGACGTCGCGTTGCTGGCGGTGAAGTTCGAGCGCCAGTTCGCGGCGAGCGAGTACTGCCCCGAGTTGAGGATCCGGTCGGCGGCCGCCGACGCTTCCGTCCACTTCGCCGTCCCCGGCTGCAGCCCCGCGGGCGTCACGGTGCCGAGGTAGACGCGCGCGTTCACGTACATGCTGGCGAGGATCGCGTCGGCCGCGCCCTTCGTCATGCGCCCGTTCTGGGCGGCCGGCCACGAGGCCGGGAGATCGGCCCGCGCCGCGTTCAGCTCGGACTCGATGAAGTTGAACACCTCGGCGCGCGTGTTCCGCGCCCGGGGCTTCACGTCGACGTCGGTGACGATCGGGACCCCGCCGAAGAGGTCCATCAGCCCGTAGTAGTAGAACGCGCGGAGGGTGCGCAGCTCCGCGGTGACGACCTTCTGGTCGGCGATCGTCACCCGGTTCATCGCGTCGAGCACCGTGTTGGCGCGGGCGACGCCCGTGAACAGGGCGTTCCACGAGCCGTTGATCAGGCTCCCCGCCGCCGGGCTGTTCGGCGTCCAGGTCTGCCGGTGCAGGTCGAGCCACTGGCCGTTGTCGTACCAGTCCGAGCCGCGCGTCGGGACGACCATCTCGTCGGTCGAGATCTCGCTGACGTTGTAGTAGTCGTCGAGCGTGCTGCGGAGCTGGGCATACACCGAGGTCATCCCGCTCAGCACCTCGGCTTCGTTGTGATAGTAGTTCTCCGGCGTGATGGAGCTGAGCGGGGTCTCCTTCAGATCCGTGCAGCCCTGCATCGAGAAGGGCAGGGGAAGCACGAGGAGCAGCCCGACCAGCCCCACCGCGCGGACCGGTTTCGCGAGCGCTGACTTCTTCATGGAAATCGCTGCCTTGTCTGGGGTGCGGACAGTCTGGCCGTTAGGCGCGAGGAAGGCGTCAGAACGAGACACGGACGCCTCCCGTGATCGTCCGCGGACGCGGATAGTTCAGGTAGTCGATGCCGCGGGTCGCGAGGCCGGCATCGGTGTTGACCTCGGGGTCGTAGCCCGTGTAGTCCGTGGAGGTGAACAGGTTGTCGCCCGAGACGTAGATGCGGGTCTTCGACGCGGCGCCGTTCGGTCCCGACGAGCGGAAGAACGAGGGCAGGTCGAAGGAGTAGCCGACCGTGACGTTCTGGAGCCGGACGAAGGAGCCGTCCTCGATCCAGCGCGAGGAGTAGATCGCCGGCTCGCGGATCCCCGTCCGGTCGTTCAGCGCCGAGCGGAGGAAGTTCTTGTCCTGGAGCGCGTTGCTCTGCGTCGCGTAGACGAGCGCCGTGTTGTTGAAGACGTCGTTGCCGACCGAGGCGCGGATGAGGAAGCCGGCGTCGAAGTTCCGCCAGCTCGCCTGGCTGCGCAGCCCGGCGGTCCAGTCGGGGTTCGCGTTGCCGATGATCCGCAGGTCGTCGCCGCCCGGGGTCGTCGTCGTGCCGAGGAGCTGCCCGGTGGGCGAGTAGTGCCGGAAGAGCTGCTTCCCGTTCGCGTCGAGCCCCGCGTACACCGGCCCGTAGAAGGTGCCTAACGGCTGGCCGGGGAGGATCCGCTGCGCGTTCTGGTTCGACTGCCCCTGGCCGCTCACGCTGCCGGTGACGATGAACCGCCGGCTGCCGAGGTTGACGACCTTGTTCTTCTCCTTCGAGAAGACGAGCCCCGCGCTCCACGTGAAGGTGCCCCGATCGTAGAGTCGCGAGTCGAGCGAGAGCTCGACGCCCGCGTTCCGGACGCGGCCGATGTTCTCGATGCGCGTCCCGACGTTCGCCGGGGGCGGCACGCTCACCTCGAGGAGCAGGTCCTTCGTGTTCTTGACGTAGTACTCGAGGCTGCCGCTGAAGCGGTTCTCGAGGAAACCGTAGTCGAGCGCGATGTTGCTCTGCGCCGTCTGCTCCCAGCGGAGATCGGGGTTCGCGTTGCGGGTCGGGCCGACGCCCGAGGCGATCGCATCACCGAAGGGGTAGTTGAAGCCGCCGCCGGAGCCGAGCAGCGGAAGCGAGGCATAGGGCGGCACCGCCTGGTTGCCCTGCACGCCGTAGCCGGCGCGAATGCGCAGGTCGGAGACCGGCGCGAAGTTCATGAAGGGCTCCTCGCTGATCCGCCACGAGGCCGAGATCGCGGGGAAGGTCGCCCACTTGTTGTTCTCGCCGAACCGCGACGACCCGTCCTTGCGCAGCACGCCGGTGAGGAAGTACCGGTCGCGGAAGCTCAGGTTCGCGCGCGTGAAGAACGACGAGAGCGCGCTCCCCTCGCGGTAGGAGTACGGCCGGACCAGCGTACCTCCCGCACCGAGGTTGTAGAAGTTGAAGGCGTCGGTGCTGTACCCCCGCGCCTGCGCGCCGAAGCCTCCGGTGTTGTACTTGTTGTACTCGTAGCCGCCCACCACCTCGACGTTCGCGTCGGTGAGCACGTTCTGGTGGTAGGTGAGCAGCGTCTGGATCGTCTGGCTCGTGTTGTCCTGGCTTGCCTGGCTCGCCAGCCCGGGATACTGGGCGCCCGCGGGACTCGAGAGGGGGAAGTAGATGTCGCGCAGCCCCTCCGAGCGGTCGATGCCGACGTTCAGACGTCCCGTCAGGTTGCTCAGGATGTCGAAGTCGGAGGAGGCGTTCCCGAGGATGCGCGTCGTCGTGCCCTGATCGTTCACCTGGTTCGCCAGGGCGACCGGGTTGCGCAGCGACTGGCTCCCGCCGCCGACCTCGTAGTAGACCATCTTCCCCGTGACCGGATCGCGATACGTGACCGGGCGCGTCGGGTTGAAGGTCACCATGTTCACGAACACGCCCCCCTCGAAGCCGCCGGTGCGCTCGTACGGGAGGTAGTCGTTCATGACGTGCGACGCGGTGAGGTTGAGGCCGAGGCGGAGCCGGTTGTTGAACGAGTTCTGCGTTCCGTTCAGCCGCCCCTGATAGCGCCGCAGCCCGTTCGCGATGATGACACCCTGCTGGTCCAGGTAGTTGATCGCCGCGCGATAGCGCGTGTCCTGCGAGCCGCCGGAGAACGAGAGGTTGTGGTTGTGCGAGAGCGCGTTCCGCGTCAGCGCATCCTCCCAGTTCGTGTTCGCGGTGCCGAGGGTCCTGAGGCGCGAGGTGTCGAGCACCCCCGCGGCGACCTGGCGCCGCACGTAGGCCCGATACTCGTCGCCGGTCAGCACCTCGAGCTTCTTCGACGGCGACGAGCTGGCGACGTAGCCGTCGTACTCGATCACCGAGCCGTTCGGGTTCCCGCGCTTCGTCTCGATCAGGATCACCCCGTTCGCGCCGCGGCTCCCGTAGATCGCCGTCGCCGAGGCGTCCTTGAGCACCGTGATCGACGCGATGTCGGCCGGGTTGAGCAGGTTGAGCGGGTTGCGCGGCGAGGACGGCGCGCCGCCGATGCCGATCCCCTGCGGCTCCGTCGGCGTGTTCTCGATCGGCACGCCGTCCACCACGTAGAGCGGATCGTTGCTCGCGCTGATCGAGGTGCCGCCGCGGATGCGGATCTGCGAGCCGGCGCCCGGCTCACCGTTGTTCAGCGTGACATTCACGCCGGCGACGCGCCCCTGAACGAGCTGTGTGGCGTTGGTCGTCGCGCCGACGTTGGCCTCGTCGCCGTTCACCGTCGCGACGGAGCCGGTGATCGCTTCCTTCCGCTGAGTGCCGTAGCCTACTGAAACAGTGACCTCGCTCAGCTGCACCGCCTGGCGCTGCAGCGAGAACTGCGTGGTGACCGTCGCACCCGCCGACACGGTCACTGCCTGCTGCGACGCGCCGTAGCCGATGCGGCTGGCACGCACCGTCTGCGTGCCGGCCGGCACGCCGCCGATGACGAACGCGCCGTCGTTCTGGGTGAGCGCACCGCGCCGGGTGCCGACGACGGTGACGCTGACGCTGGGGAGTGGCTCCTGCGTCGTAGCGTCGACGACGCGGCCGGAGATGGTGCCGGTGGGTTCCTGCGCGCCGAGCTGCGCCGCGCAGAACGCTCCGGCAAGGAGCGCGGGAATCAATCGACGAACCGCTGCCATACGCACGCCCTCACGATGTAGGGAGGTGAAACGCCTGCACTTCGCCTGACGGGCGGGACGACGCCGGCCGTCCCGCCAGGAACATTCGATGACAACGGATGCGGGCCACAATCCGACCGGGGCACTTCCGCCCGCGGCGGAACCGGTTCCAGCACCGGCTAAAACACTCGCGCGCCTTGATATTCGGGAGGGCCCGGGGAATGTCAAGAGCGCTGTCAATCGGTGAGTTCGCGGGCAAGGCGTCCGGCAGACTCCGTCAGGAGAATGTCTCGATGCTGCCTTGACGCTCCCCGGGGACGCGGTCATCCTAGCCCGATGCTCCTCGCCACGATCCTCTTCGCGCAGCTCGCCACCGCCCCTCGCCTCGCGGACCCGGCGCACGCGGTCGCACCGGTGCTCGCCTTCCCCGAGCGCGGCCTCGACGACAGCGCGGCGTACCAGGGATACCGCACCCGCTTCTTCCGCGACGCGGCCCGCAACACGGTGCAGATCTACCTCGATCGCGAGGGGCGTGTCGTCAACCTGCTGGCCGACGCGGAGGACGAGAGCGTCGGCTTCACCGCGCGCGACGCGCGCGGCGCTCCCGCGTCCCTCGCCTGGGGAAGCGACAGCGCGATCGTGGCGCGCCGCGGTCGCACGCGTACCCTCGACTACCAGCTCGCCGCCGACTCGCCCGATCTCGAGGTCGGCTGGCTCCTCCTCGGCTCGATGCGCGTCGAGCGCGACTTCCAGTACGCGGGAAAGCAGCGCGCGCCCTTCGCGAGCCCGGCGTTCCGTCTCGAGGAGACCGAGCATCTCGTCGCTGCGCTCGCGCGCCTCCCCGCGGCCGAGCGGGCACGCCACCTCGCGCTGCTCCAGGCGTCGAGCGTCGCGGCGTTGCGGGCACGGCTGACGCCGACGGTCGCGCTTCGCACGACGGGAGGCCGCACCATCGCGCGCATCGTCCAGCCTTCGCTCGATGGCCGCGACACGCTTGCCCTCGAGCTGAGCGTCGACCCGCGAGAGGCGACGATGACCCGCGGGCCTCGCACGATCTCGCTGCGCGCGCGAGGAGGGCGCTCCGTGCGCTTCGGCGTCCGTGTCGCGACGACGGGCGGCGCGCTCACTCCGCTCGCCCGCGAGGAGATCTTCACTCCGGAGTTCCTCGCCTTCCTCGCCGCGGCGCGCGACAGCGCCGGGCGCGACGCGGCCGCCTCGGTGCGCGCGCGGCGCCTGGAGCGCCAGGTCCGCGGCGTCGAGCTGCTCGTCTCGCGCGAGAAGCTGATGGCCGGGCTGCCGAACTACGCGACGTACTTCGGGCGCGACATGCTGGTCACCGCGCTGATGATGCGCTCGATCTGGCGCGACCAGATGTCGCAGTTCGCGATCGCCGCCGCGCTCCGCAAGCTCGGTCCCGGCGGTGAGGTCAGCCACGAGGAAGCGTTAGGTGGCCAGGCCGTGCGCGAGGGAGCGCGCGACTACGCGACCGCCGTCGACGCGTCGCTCGGCGCGTCGCGCGAGGGGCGCCGTGCCGCGGCCGACAGTCTGCTCGCACAGGCGCGATCGCTGCTCCGCGATCTGCGCCGGCCGCGCGAGAACTATCACATGATCGACGACGAGCTCCAGCTCGCCGTGCTCGCCGGCCGCTGGCTCGCCGACTCCACGGTGAGCGACGCGCGGAAGCGGGCCTTCCTCCTCGACTCGACGGACAGCGGCGAGCCGCGCGTCGTCCGGCTGCTGCGCGAGCTCGCCCTCGTCTCGCGGATGACCGGCGCCTACGCGCAGGACGCGGTGGTGACGAACCTCATCTCCTTCGCGCGCCGGGACTCGACGCACTGGGCCTCGCAGAGCTGGCGCGACAGCGGTGCCGGCTACGCGAACGGCCGCTTCGCGATGGACGTCAACGCGATCTGGGCGCCGCACGCGCTCGAGGGAATCCGCGACGTGCTCGCGACGCTTCGCCGGCTGGGCATCCCCGCGGATTCCGTCCGACGCGGGGCCGCTGGCGTCATCGCCGGTTCTCCTCTCGAGGGCTGGGCACGCGATACGTCACGCCTGACCGCCGCGACCACCACGTGGTGGAACGCGGCGCGGCACTTCGTCGTGGCCCTCACCGCCGATTCGGCGCGCGCGCTCGTCGCCGCCCGCGTCGCCGCGATGCCGCCCGCGGAACGCGCGTACTGGAGCGCGGTCGCATCGCGCCCCGACGCCGCCGGTCCCGTGCGCTTCCTCGCGCTCTCGCTCGACTCGGCGGGCCGCCCGATCGGCGTCGCGAACAGCGATGTCGCGACCGGGATCTTCCTCGGCGTGCCGCGGTCGAGCGCGAGCGCCGAGGACATGTCGCTGCGCGACGGGGGACTCTTCGTGCGGCCGTATCCCGTCGGCCTCTTCATCGAAGGGATCGGTCCGGTCGTGGCCAACGACGCGTATGCGACGCCGGACGTCTGGCGGAGCTTCGAGCGCGACAGCTACCACGGCCCCCGCGTCGTCTGGGGACGCGAGGTGAACCTCTTCCTCCTTGGCGCCGCAGCGCGACCCGAGCTGCGGACGTATCTGCGTCCGGTGCTCGCCGCGGTCGAGGCCTCCGGGTTCCACAGTGAGCTGTGGAGCTACGAGGTGCGCGATGGGTGGGTGATGCCGGCGCGCTACGGAATCGCCTCCGACGTCCAGCTCTGGAGCACCACCGACCTCGCGGTGCAGTTCGCGCTGTCGAAGCTGCGCTGAGCTGGCCTGGCGCTCGCGATCGCGCGCGCGTCTGGCGAGAATTGAATATGTCGGAACTCGCTGAACTCCTGCGGGCGATCGAGTTCGCCGCGCACAAGCATCGCGGACAGCGCCGGAAGGGGCGCGACGCGGTGCCCTACATCAATCATCCGGTGGGGGTCGCCGAGGCCATCGCCCGGATCGGGCGCGTGACGGATCTCGTCACGCTCACCGCGGCGGTCCTTCACGACACCGTCGAGGACACCCAGACGACGCTCGAGGAGATCGAGCGGGAGTTCGGCGCCGACGTGCGCGGCGTGGTCGCCGAGCTGACCGACGACAAGACGCTTCCCAAGCAGGAGCGCAAGCGGCTGCAGATCCTCAACGCGCCCAACGCCTCGCGCCGCGCGAAGATCGTGCGGCTCGCCGACAAGATCATGAACGTCGGCGACATCACGCACGACCCGCCCCCCAGCTGGACCGTCGAATGGCGTCGTGACTACTTCGAGTGGGCGAAGCAGGTCGTCGCCGGCTGCCGCGGGATCAACACCGCGCTCGAGCGCCGCTTCGACAAGGTCGTCGCGGAGGGGCTGGCCGCGCTGGCGACGGAAACCGCCGGCGGGGGGCCAGGGACCGGGCGTTAGGCACGGCGTTGACCGCAGTCCCTGACGCCCGGCCCCTGGCCCCCGAGCTTCAGCTCCGCGCCTCTCCCGCCTCCCCCCGCGACTCGCCCGTGTCGTTCCGCCGCCGCATCGCCTGCGCGCTGCGACGCGCCCAGGGAATGATCTCCAGGCGCTCGAAGGGAATGTCCTCGCCCGACACCTCGTCCTTCCCGAACAGGTCGGGGGTCTCGATCAGGCGGCGCAGCGCGTCGTCGATCTCGTGCAGGTTCTCGGTGTCGCGCGTGGCCATGCTCGCGTTGAGCTCGCGATCGAAGGTGTCCGTTCCTTCGTCCGCCATGTGAAAGCGGACCGCGCTGATCTCCCCCGTGCGGTCGCGCTCGGACTCGGCGCCCTCCTCGGTGCTGTAGCGGCGGATGGACTCGAGCGCGCGGGCGCGCTCCTCGTGCAGGCGGCGCTCGATGGTGCGGCGCTGGGATTCGGTGAGTGGCATGGATGAGGCGATGGAAGCCGCGCGACGCGAGAGACCGCGGAGTGCGAGTGGCCGCGTCACGCTCGAACGTTCCGCTTCTCTCGCACGTTCTGCACCGGACGCCGCCCAGCCGCCGACCTTTCGCCGCGTTCGTCGTCGCGATAGGATCGTCGGGACGCCGTCCCCGGGATTCCTCACGGAGACTCGATGCTGAGACTCGCGCTCGCCGCGGTACATCTGCTCGCCCTGGGGATCGGGATGGGCGCCGTCTGGGCCCGCGCCCGCGCGCTCGCCGCGTCGCACGAGCAGGGCGCCCTGCGGCGCGCCTTCGCTGCCGACGCCTGGTGGGGGATCGCGGCCCTGCTCTGGATCGGCAGCGGATCGTGGCGACTTCTCGCCGGCACCGAGAAAGCGACGAGCT
>DATAIN010000448.1:0-7961 GCA_036262635.1 Gemmatimonadaceae bacterium
GTTGCAGCGGCCGAATCGAGAGATCCGAACACAGTGTCATAGATCAACTGGCACTTCGCGAGAGAGAATTGCTCGGCTGGCGTCGTTGCCACAATTGCCTGAACCGCACAAAGAAAGGCCTCTGCGGCCTTTCTCGACCCCTCCGCAGCCGCTGTTGCAAGCCCCCACACGCAAGCGCTTAACCTGTGATCAGGCGCCGCGTTGACATCTCGCGCGCACGCAAGGATTTCTGCCATCGCTCCTGGTCGATTATCCGCAAGCGTCCCCGCCTGATGGTACGCCATATACAGCGCGAGTTCGTGAGCATCGTGTCGCCGCTGGCCACGCGCTGAGGAACTGGTCAGCGACCATGCCTCCTCAGTATTGCGAATGATGTCTCGGTAACGCATGGCCGCCTCCAGCATTTGTCGGCGCAGATCTAAGAGTTCAAGACGCGCGTCGGTATCCGACACATAGCGCAGCACTCGATCGAGCAGGTTCGCTGCAAGGCTGTGCGCTCCGATTCCGGCGAGGTGTGACACCCCTCCGACCGAGAGGCGTACACCCCGAGGTATCTGCCCCGCGCGGATGTAATGCTCGGCGGCCAGCCAAACCGCTGTCGCTTCGTTCCGATCTCCACGGAGCGCTTCAAAGGCCGCCGCTGCCCGGGAGTGCAACAAGCTCTTGTTGACTGCCGTGAGCCGAGCGCGGGCGGCAGCAGCGAGTAATTCGTGCCGTACTCGGAGTCGTTCGCGTTCCGCAGCTACGATTCCCCCCTTATCCAACTCCTCCACACACCCCATCACCTGCCACCGCTGCATCCCCAGCACCGCCTCCAGCATCTCGTACGTCGCCTCGCCCTCCAGCAGCGCGATCGCCTGCAAGGTTCGCAGCCCCGCCTCGCTCAGCGCCCCTACCCGCTCGTCGATCAGCGCCTCGAGCGAGACCGGCACCCGCTCGGTGTCCTTCGTTTCCCGCCAGTGCGCCAGCAGCTCGGTCATGAACAGCGGATTTCCCGCCGCGCGCTGCATGCACCAGTCGACCAGCTGACCGTCCGCCTCGATCGCCAGCGCGCCGCAGAGCGTCTCGGCCAGGCGGCGCGACGCGACGTCGCCTAACGGCGCGAGCTCGTGGACGATGAGCTGGCGGCGGTCCACGCCGTCGAGCAGCGTACCGTCCCCCAGCGTGCGTGTCGTCATCAGCACGAGCAGCTGCCGTCCCCGATTGGAACCGATGATCTCCTTCAGGACCTCGAGCGAGACGGGGTCGATCCAGTGCACGTCCTCGATCAAGAGGTACAGGGGACGCTCGGCGGCGATCGCGTCGATCAGGTCGCGGAGCGACGCGCGCACGGCCGCGTGCAGGAAGGCGGGGCCGCCGTATTCGTCGGGATCCAGTCGCTCGGTGGGGTCGTGCCGACCGAGCCGCCGCACGAGGCGGAGTGCCTCGGGAGAGCAGCCGAGCGCGCCCGGCATGCGGAGCAGCTGGGGCGCGAGCTCCATGAACACCGAGAGCGCGCGCTCCGCGGCGTCCGCGTGACAGTCGACGCGGACGATGCGGGCGCCCTTCATCGCCGAGATGTTCGCGTACTCGGTGAGAAGTCGTGTCTTGCCGATGCCGGGCGGGCCGTGGATGACGCAGGTCTGGCCCGCGCCGGCGCTGACTTCCGCCGAGACACCGGCGAGCACGCGAAGGCTGTCGTCGCGCCCGACGATCGCAATCTTTCCCGCGGCCGATGCCGGCGGGTAGGCGACCCGCTCCGAGATCCGGTTGCGAAGCAGGGACGCCGGGATACGCAGGTCGCCGTACGTGCCACCGATCTCCTCCATGTAGCTGTCGATCAGCCGCAGCGCCTCCCGCTTGTCGCCTTGCAGCGCGGTGTACTCGGCCAGGGTCAGCGTCGCTTCTTCATTCAGCGGGTCGAGGACGAGGCACTGCCGTGCGAGCTTGGCCGCTTCCTCCCAGCCGTTCCGCCGCCTCGCCTCGCCTAACGCTCGAACGAGGACACCGCGAACCGCGCGCCCCGCCTTCTCGCGCGTCCGCTCGAGCCAGGTCAGAAAGGGCGCGGAGGCACGCGGTGCGTAGCCGGGAAAGATCGCGACGGCTTCCTCGGGCGGGAGCGGCGAGAGCGCGAGAGTCCGCTCGTCGGGGCAGTCGAAGTCGGCGCGCGCGGCACGCTCGCCCAGCGTGAAAGTGTCGATCCCCGAATCGATCGAGACGCCGAGCTGGCGAAGCTTGTAGATCGATTGGCGCAGGCAGTGGCGGCCGTCGGCCTCGTCCGCGTTCCACCAGAAGGCGTCGACGAGCCAGCCGCGAGAAACCGGCTTGCCCCGCTCGACGATCAGGTGCGCGAGAATGCCGAAGAGGATCTCGGAGCTCCCGTCGAGCCGCGCCTTGTCGAGCTGGATCGTGCAATCGGCGATCGCTGCGAGCCTGATCATCGCCCCTCCGGGCCGGGTCCCGGCACGTCGGTCGCATCGAAGGAGGCCTACGCGGCTGCGGCGTCGCGTGTCGTCGGTCACCTCCGAGCGTCGCTGACACACTCGGCGCAGGCGTCAGCCGGGCGTCATCCGCTGCCCCGATAATCGGTTAGGACCGCTGCGGGCGGAAGGGGCGAAGGGCCGGGATGACGTATTGCGCGCCGCACGCGGATCGCCATGTTCCACAGTCCGTCGCCGGCCCGCGATCCAGCTCCCGCCGACCAGGAGACCGAAATGCGCCAACCGCTTTCCCTCGCTGTCGCCGCGCTCGGGTTTGCACTCCCGCATCTGTCGCTCCGGGCGCAGGCCGTGAACGCCGCGCTCGTCGGCGAACGGGTTCGCATCACCACGCCGACCGAGCGCGGGAAGTTCCGGCATCTCGGCGAGGTCACCGCGGTGCGGGACGATACCGTGATGCTCCGCTCGGCCGAGTTTCCCGCCGGGCGGCCGATCGCGGTCGGCCGCATCACGAAGCTCGAGATCAGCCGGGGCCAGCGCAGCCTGACGCGGCGCGGGATGGCGTTCGGCTTCGTTCTCGGGGCGGCGGCAGGCGCGGTCTACGGAGCGGCGACCCACGAGCGGGGGCGCTGCCTTCAGCGCAGCCTTCTCGGCTGCGGTGATTATCAGGAGCCGAAGGGGCTCGGTCCGGCAGTCGATGGCTTCATCGGGGGAGTCGCCGGCATGGCCGTCGGGGGGATTCTTGGGCACCGGGTGCGCCGCGAGCGCTGGATCGAGCGGCCGTTAGGCACGGCGGCTCGCGTCGGGGTGACGCGACTGGCGGGCGGCACCGGCGTTCGCGCGCGGCTCGCCTTCCGCTGAGGACTCGTCGTCGGCGTTGGAGTCTACCCCTTCAACGCCCGCCCGATCAGCTCCTCGACCTTCACTCCGTCCGCTTCACCCTGGAAGTTCAGCACGAGCCGGTGCCTGAGCACCGGCAGCGCGACGGCGTCCACGTCCTCGAGATCGGGATACGGCCGACCATCCATCGCGGCCCGCGCCTTCGCGCCGAGCACAAGGAACTGCGACGCCCGCGGGCCCGCGCCCCAGCTCACGTAGCGCTTCACCTCCGCCGACGCGTCCTCCTCCGTCGGCCGCGTCTTCCGCGCCAGCGACACCGCGCGCGACACCACCACCGGCGCCGCGGGCAGACGCCGCACGAGATGCTGCAGCGCGAGCAGGTCGTGCGCGGTGAGGATGCGCGACACCTCGGGCTCGACGTCGCCCGTCGTCCCCATCACGATCCGCTCCTCCTCGGCGCGCGAGGGGTAGCCGACGCGCAGCGCGAACATGAAGCGGTCGAGCTGCGCCTCGGGAAGGGGATAGGTCCCCTCCTGCTCGATCGGGTTCTGCGTCGCGAGGACGAAGAAGGGCTCCGACAACCTGTACGTGTGTCCCGCCGAGGTGACCGCGTGCTCCTGCATCGCCTGGAGGAGCGCGGCCTGCGTCTTCGGCGGGGCGCGGTTGATCTCGTCGGCGAGGACGATGTTCGCGAAGATCGGCCCGCGCGCGAAGGTGAAGGCGCGCCGCCCGTCGCGGTCCTCGAGGATCTCCGTCCCCGTGATGTCCCCGGGCATCAGGTCCGGGGTGAACTGTACCCGCGAGAAGGAGAGGTCGAGCGCCTCGGCGACGGTGCGGACGAGGAGCGTCTTCGCGAGCCCGGGGACGCCGATGAGCAGCGCGTGACCGCCGGCGAGGAGCGCGGCGACGAGGTTGTCGACGATCTCGTGCTGCCCGACGATGCGCTGGCCGATCTGCGCGACGAGCTCCTTGCGCGCCGCGGCGAGGCGGGCGAGGAGCTCGATGTCCGCGGTGTCAGACCGCGCGGCGGCGTCGGGCGCGCTCACGCGGCCGCTCAGTGCTCAGGGCAGCCGGAACTCGGCCCGCTGCTCGAGCGGGTAGTTGCTGCTGGCGAGCGTGGCGACGACGGTGTAGCGGCCGTGCGAGCCTTCCTCGGGCGTCCACTCGTCGGCGTAGACGTGCGAGTCGTCCCTGCCTAACGGCCTGGTCTGGAGCGCCGAGGTGAAGAGGCGGGTGCGGCTCCAGCGCCAGATCTCCCTGCCGGTCGAGTCGAGGACGGCGAAGTCGTGCGTCTGCGCGTTGGGGAAGTCGATCTCGACGCCCTTCGTGCTGGCGTTGGTCACCGAGAGGGCGAAGCGCACCTCGTCGCTGACGTCGACGTCGATGCTGGCGACGAGCGGCGCGCTGGTCGGCGCGCGCTTGTGCCTAACGGTCTGCTTGGTGGTGCCGGACTCGGAGGTGCGGGCACGGGGGCCGCAGGCGAAGGCGACGACGCCGCAGGCGAGGAAGGTGCCGATGATGCGGAGGTTCATTCGAGCTGTTCGGACGAGCGGGCGCGGAGCGGGGGAGAACGGACACGGCGCGCGAGCTCGCGGGGCAAGCTCACAAATCGAACGTGTCGAAGCTAATCAACAGGTGGACGCACAGTCAACGTGATCCGCAACACGCTAAGTGCTGGGCGGGCGCGAGGTTGGAAGCGGGCCGATCCCGTTCGGTCCTTCTTCGGCCACGGGGTCCGGCGAGCTTGAGAAAAATTTCACAAGCCTCTAGATTGACCGGCTGCATGGGAGATGCAGCGAGACCGCCGCGAGCACCCTCGGACGAGGGGCCGGGCGCCGGCGCCTACGCCGGCCTCGGGCTCCAGTTCGCGGTCTCGATCCTCGTCTTCCTCTTCATCGGGCAGTGGCTCGACCGGAAGCTCGGGACCTCGCCCATCCTGCTCATCGTCGGCGTCTTCGTCGGCGGGGGCGCGGCCTTCTACAGTATCTACCGCAAGCTGATGGCGATGCAGGAGCGCGAGGAACAGGCGAAGCGCGAGAGGACCGGGCGATGAGCCAGGCCGTCGCGGTTTCCGCTCCGCCCGCGTCGCCCGCCCGGGCGATCGCGCTCTTCGCCGTCTGCGCGACCCTCGCCAGCGCGGTCACCGCGGGGGTGCTGGCCCTCTTCTTCCAGACGCCGCAGGACCGCGCCGCGCTCCTCGTAAGCGCGGGGGTCGCGCTCGTGGTGCAGCTCCTCGTCTTCAGCGGGCTGCGGCTCGCGCCCCGGCAGCACGTGATCGCGGCGTGGGGGCTGGGAACGCTGGTCCGCTTCGCGATGCTCGCCCTCTACGCGTTCGTCGTCGTGAAGGCGCTCGCGCTCCCGGCGGCGGCGGCGCTCGTCGGATTCGCCGCCTGCCTGTTCGTCTCGACGCTTCTCGAACCTCTGTTCCTCAAGGCATGACGTCCGCTCGTCTCCTCGCTCTCGCCCTCCTCGTCTTCGCCGCGCCCGTCGCGGCGCAGGAGCACGAAGCCGCGCCGGCGGCCGACTCGGTGCGCCACGTCGTTCCCGAAGCCGGCGCCGAGGCGGGCGCGGTGGACATCATCACCCCGCACATCACCGACGCGTACGCGATCGACGTCCCCTGCTTCAACAGGAGCACGGGCTTCGTCTGCGAGAAGGAGCTCCCGCGCTGGACGGTGCACGTCGGCGGGCGCACGATCGACATGTCGCCCACGAAGCACGTCGTCATGCTCCTCGTCGCGGCGCTCCTCTGCTGCCTGGTGCTGATCACCGCGGCGCGCGCCCACAAGCGGCACACCCACGCGGTCGGGCGTCCGAAGGGATTCGCGGCGGGGATCGAGGCGATGGTGCTCTACATCCGCAACGAGGTCGCGATCCCGAACCTCGGCCCGCACGGGGAGAAGTACGCGCCCTTCATCCTGACGCTCTTCTTCTTCATCCTCTTCGCCAACCTGCTCGGGCTCATCCCGTACGGCAGCACGGCGACGGGGAACGTCTCGGTGACGCTGATGCTGGCGCTCGTCACCTTCGTCGTCGTCGAGATCGCGGGGATCCGCGCGCAGGGCGTGCACTACCTGAACACGATCTTCTACTGGAACAAGGATCTGCATCCGGTGATGCGGGTCGCGATGTTCATCATCATGACCCCGGTCGAGATCGTCGGGAAGCTGACGAAGCCCTTCGCGCTGACGATCCGTCTCTTCGCGAACATGACGGCGGGACACATCGTCGTGCTCGCGCTGATCGGGCTGATCTTCGTCTTCAAGAGCTACGTGATCGGCCTCGCGCCGGCGCTCATGGCGACGGCGATCATGATGCTCGAGCTCTTCGTGGCGTTCCTGCAGGCGTACATCTTCGCGATGCTGTCGGCGGTGTTCATCGGGCAGATTCGGGAAGCGCACCACTAGTCGCCGCGAAGCGGCGACTAGTGGTGGTTTTGTTGGAAGCGCGTGGGGCCCCGGCCCCACGCGGCACACTCCAGGCGCCGGAGCCTCGCTCCGCTGCGGCGCCACGGTAGCCGGTCGAATGACCGGTGAAGCTGGTTGAGGCCCGGGCCTCGGTGACCGGCGGCGTCGCGGGCTGACGCGGGGCGAACGAGATCCACGCACGACACTACGGAGCACGACAATGATGGAAGTTCTTCCTCTTCTTCAGGCGGTCGGTGACGCGGCGGTGGCTTCGCCCCGCGGCATGATGGCCGTCGGCGCCGGCCTCGGCGCCGGTCTCGCGGTCATCGGTGCCGGCGTCGGCATCGGCCGCATCGGCGGCTCGGCGGTCGAGGGCATGGCGCGGCAGCCGGAAGCGGCCGGCCGCATCCAGACCGCGGCGCTGATTCTCTCCGCGCTCATCGAGGGCGTCGCGCTCTTCGGCGCGGTCATCGCGTTCCTCGTCCAGAACAAGATCTAGGCAGCACGGCGGCGGCGCTCCCGGGAGCGCCGCCGGCCACTCTCTCAATCGGATATCAGTCATGCGCGCTTCGCTCGCCGCCGCCTCCACGATCCTTCTCGCTCCCGCCGCGCTCGTCGCGCAGGAGCACGCCGCCAAGCCCGAGGGGGGACTCCTCGATCCGCACGGCGGGTTGATGATCTGGACGCTCCTCATCTTCGTCGGGCTCTTCTTCATCCTCTCGAAGTTCGCCTTCGGCCCGATCACGGAGGCGGTCGAGGCGCGCGAGCAGGCGCTCCAGGACGCGCTCGATCGTGCGAAGAAGGATCGCGAGGAAGCCGCGCGTCTCCTCGCCGAGCACACGACGCAGCTCGAGGGCGCGCGCGCCGAGGCGCAACGGATCATCGCCGAGGGCCGCGCGGTGGGGGAGAAGCTGCGCAGCGAGATGGTCGAGGAGACCCGCGCGCAGCAGCAGGACATGCTCGAGCGGGCACGCCGCGAGCTGGCGACGGAGCGCGACAACGCCATCGCGCAGCTGCGCGCCGAGGCGGTGGAGCTGGCGATCGCCGGGGCGAGCAAGGTGATCGAGAAGAACCTCGACGACCAGACCAACCGCAAGCTGGTCGAGGGCTACCTGGCCAGCGCGCCGACGCGCCGCAACTGATGCGCGAGACGACGATCGCCCGCAACTACGCGGACGCGCTGCTCACCCTCGCCCGCAAGGGCGAGGACCCCGCGGGGTGGGGGAAGATGCTCGCCGACTTCGCCGCGGCGATGGGGAGCGACGTCACGCTCCGCCGCTTTCTCGAGAGCCCGAAG
>DATAIN010000449.1:0-2516 GCA_036262635.1 Gemmatimonadaceae bacterium
CGGCGCGCGCGTCGAAGCGCGGAGCCGTGAGACGGGCGCCGTTCGCGAGGCGACCACCGACGCCGCGGGCGCATACCGCATACTCGGCCTCAGTCCCGGCCCATACGACCTGACGGCGCGCGCTGTCGGCTACCGGCCCGCGCGCGTCGTGAACGTCGAGCTGCTCCTCGGCGGCTCGCCGCGCTTCGACTTCGCGCTCGAGGGCGGGGCAGTGGAGCTCGAGCCGACCATCGTCACCGCGACCGCGCACGGCATCGATCGCATTGACGCGTCGTCCGTCATCCTCGAGCGCGAGATCGACGGGCTGCCACTCAACTCGCGCGACGTGCTGAGCCTCGCGTCGATCGCGCCAGGCATTCGCAGCTTCGCGTTGAAGGACGGACGTGCCGTGCCGGCAGCGGGCGCCGCGACCGTTGCCCGCTTCGTCAACCTGTACGTCGACGGCGTCGAGTGGAAGAATTTCGCGACCGGTGCGCTCGTCGGTCAGCCGCAAGCGGGATCGCTGCTGCCCCAGGAAGCGGTGCGTGAGTATCGCGTCCTGCTCAACCCGTACGACGCGGAGTACACCCGCGGCGCATCGTGGGTGATGAGCGCGTTGACGCACCAGGGTGGCAACCGCGTCGAAGGCTCGCTGTTCGCGTACCACCAGAACCGGCAGCTCGTCGCCCGAGGGCGCTTCCAGCAGGGAAATCCGGACTACCGCCGGACGCAGCTCGGCGGCAACGTGCGCGGACCGATCGTCCGCGGCCGGCTGCTCTACTCCCTCAGCTATGAGGGACAGCTCACCGACAACGTCATCGACGTCGTCCCGGGACGCCCGCCTTACGATCCCGCGATCTGGAACCGCTACGCCGGCAGCTTCGTGGCGCCGACCGCCAACGAGCTCGGCATGCTCCGACTCACGGCACTCGCGGCAGCGCACACGATCGACGCCACCTGGCTGACGCGTTACCTGACGAGCACCGGAAACTTCGGATTCGAGCAGAACGCGAGCGTCCTCTCACGCGAGGCGGGCACGCGGGCGACCTATCGCCTGCACAACGTCCAGCTGCGCGACCGGTACGCGGGGACGGCGGCGCTCAACGAGATCACGCTCTCCCTGCTCGCGAACGACGTCGACGACGCACCGGTGCGCCGCGGCGTCGCCATCCGATATCCGGGGATCCAGCTTGGCCGCCCCGCGTTTCCGAGCACGAGCACCGGTCGGCAGATCGGGATCACCGACAGGATTCTCGTCCCCGTCCGCTCGTTCGGCGGCGAGCACCTCGTGAAGGCGGGGGTCGAGCTGTTGCACGTCAGGGGAAGCGGCTACGCGCCGCTGAGCCGGGATGGTCTCTTCAATTTTTTGACGGACACCAGTACGCGTCCGCTGTGGGGGCAGATCGGCGTCGGCTTCCTTCACCCGGATTCGGACGAGGACGCACGGTCGCCCATCGATGGCTGGGTCGTGGGCGGGTACCTGCAGGACCAGTGGCGGCCCGTCCCATCGCTGACCCTGGTGCTCGGCGTGCGCTACGACGCCGAGCTGAACACGTTAGGCCAGCGGCAGCCGGCGCCATGGGCGCGCGATACCGCGCTGCAGCGGGCAGTGGGGGACTGGTACCTGAATGGCGGCGACCGCGAGACCGATCTCGACAACGTCGCTCCACGCGCGGCGATAGCGTGGGACGTGTCGGGCCGAGGGCGGACGTCGCTTCGCGCCGGCTATGGAGTGATGTACGATCGCGTCCCGGTCGCTGGTGCGTTCTCGGAGAAGCAGTCGTGGGCGTGGCGCCTCTACCGCATCAACAACCCTGGTACCACCGATCCCGATTCGCTGCGGCGCATGGTGACGAATTCGGGGGCGCGCGTCGCTCCCTCTATCACCCTGCTCCCCGACCGCATGGAGACGCCATCGACCCGGCAATGGTCGGCGGGGGTGAGCCATCGTATGACCGACCGGTTGATCGTTTCGGCCGACTATCTCGATCAGCACATGCGGAACCTGCCAGTGACCGTCGTCGCCAACGCGCTGAACGCGACGGGACGACGTCCGCTGACGACCGCGTACGGCGACATCATCTTCTGGGGCAGCTTCGGCGATGCGGCATACCGCGCGCTCCTCACCTCGCTGAGCTACGAAGGGGACGTGACACGCTGGAGCGCCGCCTACACGCTCGGTTCCGCGCATTCCGAGTTCGGGGCGTTGACGACGAGCGACTTCGTCGACTCTTCGCTCTACCGCATGCAGCGCAGCGACGGCGACGAGCGGCACCGCGTCGTCCTGTCGGGTCTCACCCGGGCGCCGTGGGGTGTCGAGCTCGCGGCGATCGCGGTCGCGGCGAGCCCGCGGCCGTTCTTCGTCATCGTCGGCACGGACGTCAACCAGAACGGCTCGGTCACCGACGATTGGCCTCGCGGCAACCGCACCTGGCGGCGCGGTGGGTGGGAGCACTGGTACCGCACCATCGACGTGCGAGTCGCCCGCGCATTCCCCGTCGCGCACGGTCAGATGCTCGTCTCGCTCGACGCCTTCA
>DATAIN010000450.1:0-18132 GCA_036262635.1 Gemmatimonadaceae bacterium
CTTCCGAGGTGGCGATTCCCCCCGACCGGCTCGCCGAGCTTCAGGTGAACCTCGTCCGCTCGCATGCCGCCGGCGTCGGGGCGCTGCTCCCGGAGCGCGAGGTGCGCGCGATGATGCTGCTCCGCGCGAACGTCATCGCGAAGGGGTACTCCGGCGCGCGCGCGGAGCTCGTCGAGCTGCTGCTCGGCATGCTCAACGCCGGGATCTGGCCGGCGGTCCCGGAGCAGGGAAGCGTGGGCGCGAGCGGCGACCTCGCACCACTGGCGCACCTCGCGCTCGCGCTGATCGGCGAGGGCGCGTTGATCCGCGACGGGAAGGCAGGGCACGCCCGCGAGCTGTTGAGCGCCGCCGGCCTCGCCCCGGCGACGCTCGGGCCGAAGGAGGGGATCACCCTCATCAACGGCACCCAGGCGCACACGGCGATCGGCGCGCTCGCCCTCGTCGACGCGCACACGCTCTGGCAGTCCGCGCACGTCGCCGGCGCGATGTCCCTCGAGGCGCTGCTCGGCACCCCGGTCGCCTTCGATGCGCGCATCCAGGACGCACGAGGACAGCTCGGCCAGGCTGCATCGGCGGCGCTGCTCCGTTCCCTGCTCGAGGACAGCCAGATCCGCGAGTCGCACCGCCACGGCGATCCGCGCGTGCAGGACGCGTACGCACTGCGCTGCATGCCGCAGGTACACGGCCCCGTCCTCGACGCGATCGACTTCGCGGCGGGAGTGATCGGCCGCGAGCTGAACGCCGCGACGGACAATCCGCTCGTCTTCGAGAACGGCGAGATGCTGAGCGGCGGGAACTTCCACGGGCAGTCGGTCGCGATGGCGCTCGACTTCCTCGCGATCGCCCTCACCAACCTCGCGACCATCGCCGAGCGCCGCATCGACCGGCTCGTGCACCCCGATCTCAATCAGGGGATGCCCGCGTTCCTCAGCCCCGAGCCTGGCGTCAACTCGGGGTTCATGATGGCGCAGGTCACCGCGGCCTCGCTGGCGAGCGAATGCAAGGTGCTCTCGCACCCGGCGAGCGTGGACACCATCCCCACCGACGGCAGCAAGGAGGACGTCGTGCCGATGGCGATGGGCGCGGCGTGGAAGCTGCGGCGGATCGTGCACAACGTGCAGCACATCGTCGCGATCGAGCTGATGTGCGGCGCCCAGGGGATCGACTGCCGCGCCCCCCTCGCGCCCGGGCGCGGGGTGCGGCGCGCCCACCGGCTCGTGCGGTCGCTCGTCCCGCCGTTAGGCAGCGACCGCGTCCTCGCCGGGGACATCGCCACGCTGGCCGAGGCCGTCGGCGCGGGCCGCTTCACCTCGACGGATCTGGCATCATGACCGCCGCGAGCGCAGCTTTCCGCGCATGACCACGCGCGAGACGATCGTCGCCCCGACCGCGGCGACGCTGAAGCTCGGCGCCGCGGCGCGCGAGGTGCGGGCCCCCCGCGGGCCCATCATCTCCTGCAAGGGTTGGCAGCAGGAGGCCGCGCTGCGGATGCTCTGCAACAACCTCGATCCCGACGTCGCCGAGCGCCCCGACGATCTCGTGGTCTACGGCGGAACGGGCAAGGCCGCGCGCGACTGGCCCTCGTTCGAGGCGATCGTCCGCGCCCTTCGCGCGCTCGAGAACGACGAGACCCTCCTCGTGCAGAGCGGGAAGCCCGTCGCGGTGTTCCGGACGCACGAGTGGGCGCCGCGGGTGCTCATCGCGAACAGCAACCTCGTCGGGCGCTTCGCCACGTGGGAGGTCTTCCGCGATCTCGAGCGGAAGGGGCTCATCATGTACGGCCAGATGACCGCCGGCTCGTGGATCTACATCGGGTCGCAGGGGATCGTCCAGGGCACGTACGAGACCTTCGGCGCCGTGGCGCGCCAGCACTTCGGCGGAAGCCTCGCCGGACGCTTCGTGCTGTCGGCGGGACTCGGCGGGATGGGGGGCGCGCAGCCGCTCGCGGCGACGCTCAACGGCGCGGCGTTCCTCGGGATCGAGGTGGACGAGTCGCGGATCGACAAGCGCATCGCGACCGGCTACTGCGACCGGAAGACGCGCGACGTCGCGGAAGCGTTAGGCTGGATCCGTGAGGCCGTCGCGGCGAAGCGGGCGCTCTCGGTCGGCCTCGTCGGGAACGCGGCGGAGCTGCTCCCCGCCTTCGTGCGGGACGGGATCGTCCCCGACGTGCTCACCGACCAGACCAGCGCGCACGATCCGCTCAACGGGTACATCCCGGCGGGCCTCACGCTCGAGGGCGCGGCCGCGCTCCGCCGCGAGGATCCGCAGGGATACCTCGCGCGCTCGACCGCCTCGATCGCCGACCACGTGCGGGCGATGCTCGCGCTGCGCGAGCGTGGCGCGGTGACCTTCGACTACGGCAACAACATCCGCACCGTCGCCCTCGACGCGGGGGTCCGGAACGCCTTCGACTTCCCCGGCTTCGTACCGGCCTACGTGCGCCCGCTCTTCTGCGAGGGGAAGGGTCCCTTCCGCTGGGCCGCGCTCTCCGGCGATCCGCGCGACATCGAGCGCACCGACGAGCTCGTGCTGGAGCTTTTCCCGGACGACGCGCACCTCCGCCGTTGGATCGAGGCTGCGCGGAAGCACATCCGTTTCCAGGGGCTCCCGGCGCGCATCTGCTGGCTCGGGCAGGGCGCGCGCGCGAAGTTCGGGGTCGCGCTCAACGATCTCGTCGCGCGGGGCGAGCTCTCGGCGCCTGTCGTCATCGGCCGCGACCACCTCGACACCGGCAGCGTCGCCTCGCCCTTCCGCGAGACCGAGGCGATGCGCGACGGGAGTGACGCGATCGCCGACTGGGCGGTTCTGAATGCGTTGCTGAACGTCGCCTCGGGCGCCTCCTGGGTGTCCTTCCACCACGGCGGCGGGGTCGGGATGGGCAATTCGCTCCACGCCGGACAGGTGATCGTAGCCGACGGCACCACCGGGATGCGCGTTAGGCTGGAGCGCGTGCTGACCAACGATCCGGGGCTGGGGGTCGCGCGGCACGCCGATGCGGGCTACGATAGTGCACGTGAGACCGCGCGCGCGCACGGTTTGACGCTTCCGATGATCGACTGACCGAGGAGGTCGCGATGCTCTCTGCCCGCTTCAAGCCCTGGGATGTTCCGATCTTCCTGGCCAAGTATGCCTGGCTCACCGCCCGTCGGCGGCCGATCTCGGTGCAGTTCGAGGTCACCCTCCGCTGCAACGCGAAGTGCGGCTTCTGCGACTACTGGAAGACCGAGGCGGCGGCGAAGGAGCACGAGCTGAAGAGCTTCGCCGACGCCGCGCGGCACTTCAACCCGATGATCATCACCTTCACGGGTGGCGAGCCGACGCTCCGCCGCGACCTCGAGGACGTCGTCGCCGCGGTGAACGGCGCCGTCCGCGTGAAGTACATCTCGATGATCACCCACGGCGGGATGCTGACCCCCGAGCGCGCGCAGTCGCTCTGGGACGCGGGGATCAACCAGTTCAACATCTCCCTCGACTACCTCGACGGGCGGCACGACGTCGCGCGCGGGATCCCCGGGCTGACGGCGAAGATCATGCGCGTCGTCCCCGCGCTCCGCGAGCGCGGGATCGACAACGTCCGCTTCAACACGGTGATCAAGGACGACAACCTCGATCAGATCCTGCCGATCGTCGCCCGCGCGCAGGAGGTCGGGGCCGGGGTGAACTTCAGCGTCTACACCGACTCGAAGAACGGGAACAAGGCGCACCTCCTCAAGCCGGAGCAGATGCGCGAGCTGGAATCGATCATCGCCGAGCTGCTCGCCTTCAAGAAGCGCAAGCGCGGGGTGATCGTGAACTCCGACCACTACCTCGAGAACATCCCGCGCTACGCGAAGCGCGAGATGACGGAGCCCTGTCACGCCGGGCTGCGCACGGTGCACATCAGCCCGACCGGCCACGTGAAGCGGTGCCCCGATTTCCCGACGGACTTCCACTGGACGGAGTTCAAGCCGTACCAGCCGATCGACTGCAACGCCTGCTACTACGCCTGCCGCGGCGAGGCGCAGGCCCCGCTCCGGCTCGTGTCGCGCGTGCGCGACGTGATGGCGTGACGTCGCGCGCGGCCGACGCGCTGCTCTTCGTCGGCGCACGACAGGTGGTGACCTGCGCGGGACCGCCCCGCGCCCGGCGCGGTCGCGAGATGAGCGAGGCCGGCGTCCGCGACCACGTCGCGGTGCTCGTCCGTGGTGATCGCGTCGCGGCCGTCGGCGACGAGCGCACGCTGCGAGCGGCGGCCCCCGACGCGACGGTCGTCGATTGCGGCGGCGGCGTGCTCACCCCCGGATTCGTCGACTCGCATACTCACGCGATCTTCGGGCGGCCACGCTTCGAGGAGCAGGAGCTCCGCGCGGCGGGTGTCGGCTACATGGAGATCGCGCGCCGCGGCGGGGGCATCCACTCGTCGGTCCGCGATCTCCGCGCGCGCAGTGAGGACGAGCTGGTGGCGCTCGCCATCCCGCGCCTCCGCCGCCTCGCGGCGAGCGGCGTCACCACCGTCGAGGTGAAGTCGGGCTACGGGCTCACCCTCGACGACGAGCTCAAGTCGCTGCGGGCGATCCGCCGGCTCGCGACGGAGCTCCCCCTCCGGCTCGTGCCGACCTTCCTCGGCGCGCACGAGATCCCGCTGGAATACCGCGACTCGGCCGCGCGGCGCGCCGAGTACATCTCGATCCTGATAGGTGAGATGCTCCCGCGCGTCTCCGCGGAGCGGCTCGCCCGTTTCGCGGACGTGTTCTGCGAGCCCGGGGTCTACACCGTGGACGAGTCCCGGCGCATCCTCGGGGCGGCGCGCGAGCACGGTCTGGCGCTCAAGCTCCACGCCGACGAGCTGGAGTCAGGGGGCGGCGCCGAGCTGGCGGCGGAGCTGGGGGCGACGTCCGCTGACCATCTGGCGGCGATCTCGGAGCGGGGGGTCGCGGCCCTGGCCAAGGCGCCGACAGTGGCCACCCTGCTGCCCGCCACCATGGTCTTCCTCGGCAGGACGCGTCAGGCCCCCGCCCGGGCCCTCGTCGAGGGGGGCGCGGCCGTCGCCCTGGCAACGGACTTCAATCCGGGGACCTCACCGACCCCAAACTTCCCGTTGCTTCTGACACTTGGCGTCAGTCAGCTAAAGTTGAGCGTAGCGGAGGCCATGATCGCCTCGACGGTGAACGGAGCCGCGGCGCTCGACATCGCGACCCAGACCGGCCAGATCGCTCCCGGATTCTCGGCGGACCTCGCGCTGCACGCGGTCGAGGACTTCCGGGAGCTGCCGTACTGGTTCGGCGACCGTCGCTGCACCGCCTCCTGGGTGCGTGGCAAACCTTGTCACCAGTATGACTTACCGGTAAGTTAGACCGGATACGCCGGAGACCCGGCAAATTCCGCCGGTCCTGCTCCCGTCGTCTTCCCCGCGCTGATGTCCAACGTCGCGAAGCTCAAGAAAAAAGCCGCCGAGCTCGAGCAGAAAAAGCAGTTCGACAAGGCGTTGACGGTCTACGTCGAGCTTCTCGAGCAGATCGGGGGACAGGAAGAGGACGCGGACGTCGCCCTCTACAACCGGGTCGGCGACCTCATGGTCCGCCAGGGCCAGGTCTCCGAGGCCGTCGAGTACTACGAGAAGGCCGTCGACCTCTACGCCGAGGGCGGCTTCTTCAACAACGCGATCGCCCTCTGCAACAAGATCCTCCGCACCTCGCCGGGGCGGGCGTCGATCTACTACAAGCTGGGGCGGATCAGCGCGAAGAAGGGCTTCGCCAGCGACGCGAAGCAGAACTACCTCGAGTACGCCGACCGGATGCAGAAGCAGGGAAAGCTCGACGAGGCTTTCCGTGCGCTGAAGGAGTTCGCCGATCTCTGTCCGGATCAGGACGACATCCGGTTGATGCTCGCCGAGCAGCTGGCCAAGAAGCAGCGCAACGGCGAGGCGCTCGAGCAGCTGCAGGTCCTCTACGAGAAGTTCGAGCAGGAGGGCCGTCAGGCGGAAGCGCGCGCGACGCTCGACCGCATGAAGGCGATCGATCCCGCCGCCGAGCCGAAGAAGGGTGGGGAAGGGCCGAAGGGAAAGAAGGGCGACCTGGTCTTCCTCGACGTCACCTTCGACGACAAGCCGAAGGGCGGCCCCCCGCGCCGCCCGACCGGCGGGCGCCCGGCCCAGGCCGCGCCTAACGCTGCGCCCAAGGGGCCCCCGCCGAGCGCGGCGAAGGCGCCGACCGACCTGCCGTTCCTCGACCTCGACTCGGGCCCGTCGGCCCCGCCCGCCGCGCCCCCGGCCGCCAAGGCGCCCGCGGAGCCGCTGATCCCCCAGCACGGGATCGAGCCGAGCGACGTCGCGGAGATGACCGGAAGCGGGGCAACCGACTTCCAGCCGTCGATCGACACCTCGTTCGGTGGCGACGCGCTGCTCGGCCTCGAGTCGACCTCGTTCTCCCCCGACGTCGTCCCGGAGACCCCGCCTAACGACGGGCTGCTCGACCTCGAGCCGACCGCTCTCGGCAACAGCGGAATCCTCCACGACGACGTCGGCGAGTTCGGAACGATCTCCCCACTCGACGACGTCGCCCCGCTGGCGATGGACGGCGGGCTCGGTGGCGACGAGCTGGTGGAGCTCGAGCTGAGCGACGTCGAGGCCGAGACCCCCGCTCCCCCGGAGCACGACCTCGCCCTCCCCGGCCAGCTGCCGACGCTCGCCTCACCCGGTGCGCGCGCGTCGAGCGCGGCCCCGGCGGCGGAGCTCGACCTCATCATGCCGGGCGACGAGCTCTCGGCGGGGACCGCGCCGCAGCGCTCCTCGGGCGCGCTCGAGGAGCTCGAGCCGCCGATCGTCCGCGGCGCTCCATCGCCTAACGGCGCGAGCACCGATCTGCCGATGCTCGACGTCGACGAGCCCCCGCCACGACGCCCGGCTGCCCGCCCCGGCGCGGCGGACCCGCTCGAGGCGCTCCGCGGCCGCGTGATGGCCGATTCGGCGAACGCCGGGCTGCGCCGCCAGCTGGCGGAAGCGCTCTTCGAGCGCGGGATGCGCGAGGACGGCCTCGCGGAGCTGGAGCTCGCGATGATCGGCTTCGAGCGCGGCAACGATCTCGAGGGCGCCTCGTCGATCGCCGACGAGATCATCCGGCTCAATCCGAACTCGGTCCGCCATCACCAGAAGCGTGTCGAGTACGCGTTCCGGACCAGCGACCGTGCGCGCCTGGTCGACGCGTACCTCGAGCTCGCCGATGCGCTCTTCCGCAGCGGCCAGCCGGAGAAGGCGCGCACCGTGTACCAGCGCGTGCTCGAGCTCTCCCCGGACGACATCCGGGCCCAGGCGGCGCTCAGCGCGTTCATCGAGCCGACGCCCGCCGCGGCGCCGCGCCGCAGCACGGCGACCCCGGACAAGAAGATCGCGGGCACCCCCGAACGCTCGGGCGTCTTCCGCCGCTACACCGGTGAGATCAAGCGCTCGCCGGAGCCGGAGCTGCCCCCGCTTCCCGTCGAGCCGAAGATCCCGACCGACCCGGCGGGCTTCGTCAACCTCGGCGAGTGGCTCAAGGACGACACGCCGAAGTCGACGCGCATGGTCGTGCAGGAGCAGGCGCCGACCGGGGACGAGCAGGCCGACTTCGCCGACATGCTGCGCGCCTTCAAGCAGGGCGTGGCGCAGAACGTCGAGGACGAGGATCACCAGAGCCACTACGATCTCGGCGTGGCGTACAAGGAGATGGGGCTGGTCGACGAGGCGATCGCCGAGTTCCAGAAGGCGCTCCGCGGGGTCGAGGGACGCGTCCGGACGTACGAAGCGTTAGGCCAGTGCTTCCTCGAGAAGTCCCAGTTCCAGGTCGCCGCGACGCTGCTCGTGCGCGCGCTCTCCGAGCCGAACCACAGCGACGAGCAGCTCGTCGGCGTGCTCTACCTGCTGGGCTACTCCAACGAGGCGCTCCAGCAGTGGGGCGAGGCGCTCCAGTACTATCAGCGCGTGTTCGCGGTGGACATCGAGTTCCGCGACGTCGGCGATCGCATCGCGGCGCTGGAGCGCGTCGCGACGTGAGCGCGGCGACTCCGCGCCCGTCGGCGGCGCCGTCGCTCGCCGAGATCCAGGCCCCGGTGCGGGAGGGGCTCGACCGCGTCGCCGACGAGCTGCGTCGCATCGTCGCGGCCGACTTCTCGCTGATCACCGAGGTCAACGAGCACCTGCTGCGAATGCGCGGGAAGATGTTCCGGCCCACGCTGACGCTGCTCTCGAGCCAGGTCGAGGAGCGCCCGAGCCCTCGCGCGCCGACGCTCGCCGCGGTGATCGAGCTGATGCACCTCGCGACGCTCGTCCACGACGACGCGGTCGATCATTCGACGCTGCGCCGCGGGATGCCGACGATCAACGCGCTGTTCAGCCATCAGGTGTCGGTCATCATGGGCGACTACCTGTACTCGAAGGCGCTCGGCACCCTCGTGAAGAACGGCGACATGGAGCCCCTGCGCATCCTGACCGACGTCTCGACCCAGATGACGATCGGCGAGATGCGACAGCTCCAGCAGTTCGACCGGCTGGCGTTCTCGGAGGAGGATTACCACGCGCTCAACCGCGCGAAGACCGCCTCGCTCCTCTCCGGAGCGTGCGAGATCGGCGCGATCTCCGGCGCCGAGAAGCACCGTGCCGCGCTGAAGCGTTATGGCGAGCTGCTCGGGATGGCGTTCCAGGTGGCCGACGACCTGCTCGACTACACCGCCGACGCCGCGGTCACCGGCAAGCCGACGGGCCTCGATCTGCGCGAGCGGAAGGTCACGCTCCCCCTGATCGCGGCGCTGCGCGAGATGCCGAAGGCGGCGCGGGCGCGCGTCGACGCGCTGTTTGCCCAGGAGACCCCGGACGACGCATCGATCGCCGAGGTGGTGGCGATCGTCGCGGAATCCGGGGGGATCGAGTATGCCCGGCGGCGCGGGGAGTCGTTCGCCGACGAGGCCGATGCGGCGCTGCAAGGGCTTCCGGAGACCGCGGCTCGCGCGGCTCTCTCCGACGCGATCACGTACGTCATGGAGCGGCGATGGTAATCAGCAGCAGCTCCCGGGGATCTTCCAAGCACCGTCCCGGGTTTCACGTCCTGGTGCTCACGATCGGGTTCATCATCGGGGGCTTCATGACCCACTTCTGCCGGAAGTTCCTGCCGGCCGGTGCGGTGAAGGAGTTCCTGACGACGGGGGTAACCCCCTCTTTCGGTCCTGTGAGCATCGACCTAGTGATCCTGAAGTTCGCTCTCGGGCCTGTCGCCCTGGATGTCTCGCTGCTGAGCCTCGCCGGGGTGCTCGTGGCGTATCTGATCGCCCGGTCGCTCTTCTAATTTTCAGTCGCGAGGAGGTGCACCATGTTCGGCAACATCGGCTTCACCGAGATCATGATGATCCTTCTGGTGATCCTGCTTCTCTTCGGAGCGAAGCGGATCCCGGAGATCGCCGGATCGTTCGGGAAGGGAATCAAGGAGTTCAAGAAGAACATGAACGACGTCTCGCGCGACATCCGTGAGGAGGTGCGCGAGGAGCGCCTCGCCGCGCCGCCCACGCGCGACGCGCTGCCGCCGGAGCGTGCGACGCAGCGCGCGGAGGACGAAGCCCGCCCGGAGCCGAAGCGGCTCCTGAGCTGAGCGTCGGACCAATACGAGAAGGCCCCGGAGCGCGACGCGCTCCGGGGCCTTCGTCGTGAGGCGACCGCGTCAGCTCTCGCTGCGCCGCGTTGCCTGGTCGATCTTCTTGCGATTGTCGACGATCTTCGCTTCGGCGCGGAGGTTCGCGACGAAGTCCTGGATCCGCTGGCGGCGCAGCAGGTCGAGGATCTGGTTCCGCTGCGCGGTCTTCTGCGCATCGAAGGCCGCGCGATCGGCGAGCTTCCGTGCGTCGACGCGCAGCACCACCACCGCGTCGTCGGTGCGGATCGGCGCGCTCACCTCGCCGATCGGCAGGCTGAACGCCGCGCCGATCGCCGCGTTGAAGCGGCCGAGCCCCGGCACGTTGCTGTTCCGGTTGAACATCGGCGACTGATACGCGATCAGGTTGAGCGGCTTCGCCGCGTCCTCGAGGCTCGAGCGCGCCGCCGCCTTCGCGAAGGTGTCGGCCTGCGCGACGAGCAGATCGAGCTTCTTCCGCTGGCGAACGAGCTGCGTCACCTCGGGGCGCATCGCGTCGAGCGACGGAGTGCCGCCATGATCGATCGAGTCGAGGCGCGCGAGGTAGTACGCGTCGTCCGCGTCCACCAGGTCGCTCGTCTCGCCGGCGTGCGCGCCCTTGAACGCCCAGGCGCTGACGTCCGGAACGTAGGTTCCGTGGAGCAGCGCGGGCTGGCCCTCGGTCACCGTGTCGCGGGTGACGACGAGCCCGAGGCGCTTCACCGCGCTGTCGAACGCGACTGGCTGCGACTTGCCGGCGGCCATCTTCGCCAGCGAGTCCGCCATCCGGTCGGTCACGCGGGCCGCGGAATCGCGCTGCTGGATCGGGATCAGGATGTGGTGCAGCGCGAGCGAATCGCCGGACCGCGAATCGACGCGGATCAGGTGGAAGCCGAACTGCGTCTTCACCGGCTGCGAGATCTCGCCCTGCCGAAGCGCCCACGCCGCGTTCTCGAATTCGGCGACGAAGCGACCCTTCGGACCCTTGCCGAGGTCACCACCGCGCGAGCCGGAGGCGGTGTCGGCCGACTCGGCGCGAGCGATGTCCTCGAACTTCTGCGCGCCGCTGACGATCTCGGAGCGGAGCTGCACCGCCTTCTCGCGCGCCGCCGCGGTGTCGGCGGCGGTGATGGTGCGCGGGATCGAGACGAGCGAGATGACGGCGCGGCCCGGACGCGTCAGCTCCTTCTCATGGTCCTTGAGGTAGCCACGCAGCTCGTCGTCGCTGACGCTGGCCTTGTCGTCCGCGATGCGATCGGGAGTGAACGAGACCGAGGTCACACGCGCGGAGTCGTGCTGGTCACGCCACGCGTCCCAGAGTCGCTGGTCGGTGATGTACGCGCCGGTCGCGATCTGGTCGAACAGCTTCTCGCGGCGGATCGCGTCGCGGTAGTAGGACTCGAGGTAGAGATTGAGCCCCTGCCGGCCCACGGCGCGGCGATAGCGGCGATACTTCTCGATGTCGAAGCGCCCATTGGTCTGGAGCTCCGGCTGCTGCTGCAGCGCCGGCGGCGGCGCGTAGTCGGCGGCCTGCTGGATCTCACGGTCGCTCACGCTGATGCCGCGCCGCTCGTATTCCTGCTCGAGGAGCACGTTGTCGATCATCTCGTCGAGCACGCGCTGCTCGAGCTGACGAAGCTCGTCCCCGTTCAGCGAACGACCGCGGCGCTCGCGCTCCTGCTCCGCCGCCTGGCTGACCTGCTGCTGCCAGGTCGTGTAGAGGATGTCCTTCCCGTTGACCTCCGCGACCGCGGTGCTGGTCGTGAGGGCGCTGGAGTTCAGGATTCCCGAGGTCTCGAGAAGCAGAAACCCGACGACGAAGGAAACCGCCATCAGGATGAAGATGAGCTTGGACGCGCTCCGCATCTGTTGCAGCACGGAACGATACTCCTGGAGAGCTGTTTGGGGGGCGGCGAAAACGAGGCTTCGACGGAGCCCGAAAGCTAGGGCGCCGCGAGGGGTAAAATCAAGTCAGAGTGCAACTTCGATTGACTTGAATCGTCAATGGGATATACATTGCCCATCCCTTCGGCCCGGGCCGGAGGCACCCCTCTGAGGCACGGAATGGCCAGCTCTCCCCGCATCGACGAGCTCAAGAAAAAGTTCGACGAGAATCCGCGCCGCTACTTCGCCCCCCTGGCGAACGAGTACCGGAAAGCGGGCGATCTCGAGCAGGCCATCCAGCTCTGCCGCGCCTACCTGCCGCAGCAGCCCGGCCACATGAGTGGCCACATCGTCTTCGGCCAGGCGCTGTTCGAGTCGGGGCAGTTCGAGGAGGCAAAGGGCGTCTTCGAGACGGCGCTCGGCCTCGATCCGGAAAACCTGATCGCGCTTCGCCACCTCGGCGATATCGCGCGGCAGGGCGGCGACATCGGCGGTGCGCGCGGCTGGTATCAGCGTGTCCTCGACGCCGACCCGCGCAACGACGAGATCGCGGCGCAGCTCGCGGCGCTCCCCGCCGACGCGCCGGCCCCCACCGAGCAGCCCGCGGCCGCCAGCGAGCCGGCGAAGGGCACGGACGGCGGGATGGGGAGCTGGGGCGAGGTGAACCCCGAGACGAGCGCTCCCGCGGCCCCGGCCGCGCAGAGCGCTTCGCCGCTGACCGAGCTGGATTCGTTCGAGCTTCGCGACACTCTGCGCACCAAGGCGGTGACGCCGCCGATCGGCACCGCGTCCCAGGCGCCTAACGCTGCGGCGGAGCCGGAGTTCGAGCGCGACGGCGAGGGAGCGTTCGCGATGCCCAGCCCGGAGGCCGCGACTCGCGGCGTCGAGGGCGTGGAGCGGAGCGAGGAGATCCAGCTTCGCCCGCGCACGGAGCCGAATCGCGAGACGCTCGTCGGCCACGCGCCCGACGCGCCGCCCGCCGCGAAGCCGGACGCGCCGCGCGCGGCGGACAAGCAGTCGTTCGGATCGTCGAACGAGTTCGGCTTCGAGACGATGGAGTTCGTTCCCCCCTCGCGCGAGGGCGACCACTCCAGCCCCCCGCCGAACTCGCCCGCCGGCGCGTTCGGCGTTCCGTTCACCGGTGAGAACGCGCCGGCGGAGGAGACTCCCGCGGCGTTCGTGACCGAGACGATGGCGGAGCTCTACCTGCAGCAGGGCTTCACGCAGGAGGCGCTCGCCGTCTACCGGCAGCTCCTCGCGAAGAATCCCGACGACGCGGGCCTGCGTGAGCGCATCGCCTCGCTGGAGCACGGCAAGCGGTCGAGCGTCGCCGTTGCCGCGGTCTCGGACGAGGTGATCGAGCACGCGGAGCAGCGTCGCCACGCACGCGAGCCGGAGACGATCCGCTCGTTCTTCTCCGCGCTCATGCGCCGCCGCGTGCTGCAGCGGTTCATCGACCTCGGGACGGGATCGACGGCCGACGAGCCCGCGCCGGACGCGGAGCAGGCGCCGCAGCGCCCGGTGGCCACGCTCGCCGACGTCCCCTCGCTCGCCGCGACGGACGAATACGCGAGCGCGAGCACGCAGTGGAGCGAGCGCTCCGCGCCCGCCGACGAAGTACCCGCCGCGACGCATGCGTCCGACGATGCGTTCATCATCCCCGAGGGGGTCGCACTGCCGCCCGGCGTGAACCCCGAGGACGCGGAGAGCACCGGTGCACCGCTCGAGGACGAGCCCAGGACGGCGGAGCCTCGCCCGAGCGAGCCCGCGCCGCAGGCGATCCACGAGGCTCCGCGGGCCGTCGAGACCGCGCCGCCCGCCGCGGTGCAGACTGCTCCCGCGGGGGCGAACGCTCAGCCGGCGGCCGCCGAGGGGAATGGAACGATCGACAGCCTGTTCGGCGGCACGGGCGGAACGAGCGAGGACGAGCGCGCCGCGAGCGTGCTCTCCGGTGCCTTCCCGACCGTGCAGAACGGCACGCTCGAGGGCCGGCCGGCGGAGCGCGCGAAGAACGAGCTCTCCCTCGACCACGTCTTCCGCGAAGCCGAACGGAAGACCCGCGCGAGCGGAAGCTTCTCCTTCGACCAGTTCTTCTCCGAGGGAGGAAGCGCGCCGAAGCCCGCGAACCGGACGACCGATCCCGGAGCGAGCAGCGTCGGCGGGCCCGATCTCGCGCCCGACGACGACGTCGCACAGTTCAACGACTGGCTGTCGGGGCTGAAGAAGAAGTGAGGATCGCGGTTCTCAACGGCCCGAACCTCAATCTTCTCGGCACGCGCGAGCCGGCGATCTACGGGCGGGAAACCCTCGCCGACATCGAGACTCGCCTGCGCGCGGTGGCGCGCGAGCTGGGCGCGGAGCTGACCTTCGCGCAGGAGAATGGCGAGGGGGCACTGATCGATCGCGTGCACGCGCTGCGCGGGAACACCGACGGCGCGATCGTCAACGCGGGTGCCTACTCGCACAGCAGCCTCGCGCTGCGCGATGCGTTCGCCGCGGTCGAGGTTCCGTTCGTGGAGGTCCACGTCACGAACGTCTACGCTCGCGAGCCCGAGCGCCGCCATTCGATGCTCGCGCCGGCGGCGCGCGCGGTGCTCTGCGGTTTCGGTGCATACGGCTACGAGCTCGCGCTCCGCGGGCTCGTCGCGATGTTGCCGCGTCGTGGCTGAAGGGGCGACCGCGGCGCCCGTGCGTGACGCGCGCGCCGGCCGGCTCGAGGCGCTCCGCGCGAGCGTGGAAAGGGCGCATCTCGACGGCGTGCTGCTGACCGGGCTCGCGAACATCCGCTACCTCACGGGCTTCTCCGGGACGAGCGCGCTGCTGTTCGTCTCGGCGCGCGAGGCGATCTTCCTCACCGATTTCCGCTACGAGACGCAGGCCGCCGAGCAGGTCGGCGACATCGCGCAGGTGCACATCGAAGCGGCGAGCCTCTGGGCGCGGCTCTGGGCGATGCTTCCCAGCGTCACCGGGCTGGAGGTGCTCGGGTTCGAGTCGGCGCACATCGAGCATCGCGACTTCCAGCGGCTGCTCGAGGGCGGGGCACGTTGGCAGTGGCGGCCGACGCTCGATCTCGTCGAGGCGCTGCGCGAGCGAAAGGACTCGGGCGAGCTCGCGCTCATCCAGCGCGCCGCGGACGCGGCCTGTGACGCGCTCGAGGCGACGATGCCGCAGCTGCACGCCGGGATGTCGGAGCTCGACGTGGCGGGAGTGCTCGAGCGCTGCCTCCGCGAGGCGGGGAGCGAAGGCTTTCCCTTTCCGACGATCGTCGCGAGCGGGGAGCGCTCGGCGCTGCCGCACGCCCGCTCGTCACGCCGCGTGCTGAACGAGGGCGACTTCCTGCTGCTCGATTTCGGCGCGGAGGTGGATGGCTATTGCTCCGACATCACGCGGACTTTCGTCGTCGGACGCGCGACGGCGGAGCAGCGCGAGCTCTACGAAGTCGTGCGCGAAGCGAACCGGCTGGCGGCGTCGGCCGTACGACCCGGAATGAAAGGGCGGGATGCCGACGCGCTCGCTCGTGACTACATTGAGCGGTGCGGCTACGGCCCGCTGTTCGGACACAGCCTCGGGCACGGGATCGGACTCGAGGTGCACGAAGCGCCGCGGCTCGCGCGCACCGCAGAAGCAGCACTCTCGCTCGACTCGGTGGTGACCATCGAGCCGGGCATCTATCGTCCGGGCTGGGGCGGAGTGCGCGTCGAGGACGACGTGCATCTCGCGGCACGCGGCCCGCAACTGCTCACCCGCTTTCCACGCGAGCTGATCGAGCTCGGGTGACCATCGGGCGCCTCCGACAAGCCATGATCGACCTCCGCTACGTCAAGAAGCTCATCGACATCCTGGACGAGTCCACGGTGGACTCCATCGAGATCTCGTCGGACAAGGGGATGAAGATCCGCATCTCGAAGAGCCCGACCCAGCGCGGGGCGGTGCAGGTGGCCGCGCCCATCCCGGCGCTGCTTCCGGCCCCGGCCCCGGCGGCGCGGCTGACCCCCGCGGAGGGTATCCCCGCCGTAGGCGAGGCGGAGGCCCCGAAGCCGGCGGCATCTGTGACCCCGCTGCTCGAAGTGAAGTCTCCCATGGTCGGGACCTTTTACTCCGCACCGGAGCCCGGCGCCAAGCCCTACGTCGCCGTCGGGAGCCGGGTCCAGAAGGGCCAGATCCTCTGCATCATCGAGGCGATGAAGATCATGAACGAGATCGAATCCGAGTTCGCCGGCGTCGTGAAGGAAACCACGATGACCGATGCGCACCCGGTCGAGTACGGACAGGTCCTCTTCCGCATCGATCCCAATGGCTAACCAGACCGCCGCGTCGGCCCAGCCGCTCTCGGCCAACGCGCAGGGCGCCCCGTTCAACTTCAAGGCGATCCTGCAGCAGATGATCCAGCAGAACGCCTCCGACCTCCACCTCAAGGTCGGCCGCCCGCCGACGCTGCGCGTCAACGGCGACCTCACCCCGCTGCAGCTTCCGCCGATGCGGCCCGAGGACCTGAAGTCCCTCGCCGAGCAGGTGATGACGCCGAAGCAGGTGAAGGAGTTCGCCGAGAACAAGGAAGCCGACTTCGCGATCGGCGTCCCGGGGATCGGGCGCTTCCGCGTCAACGTCTACCAGCAGCGCGGCACGATCGCCTACGCGCTCCGCTCCATCCCCTACCAGGCGAAGACGATCGAGGAGCTGAACCTCCCGAGCGTCGTCGGCGAGATCGCCCTCCGCCCGCGCGGCCTGGTTCTCGTCACGGGGATCACCGGCTCCGGAAAGTCGACCGCGCTCGCGGCGATGATCCAGCACATCAACGAGAAGCGGCACGCGAACATCATCACGGTCGAGGACCCGATCGAGTTCCTCCACCGCGACATCAACTGCCACATCAACCAGCGTGAGGTCGGCACCGACACCGCCAACTTCACGCAGGCGCTGCGCCGCGTGCTCCGGCAGGACCCCGACGTCATCCTGATCGGCGAAATTCGAGACATCGACACGCTCGATACCGCGCTGAAGGCGGCGGACACCGGACACCTCGTCTTCTCGACGCTGCACACGACGGACGCGACGCAGACGATCAACCGCGTGCTCTCCTTCTACCCGCCGCACCAGCAGGCGGAGGTACGCTTCGCGCTCTCCAGCGCGCTGCAGGCGGTGGTCTCGCTGCGCCTCGTGCCGCGCGCCGACAAGCCGGGCCGGATCCCGGCGGCGGAGGTGCTCATCAACACCGCCGCGGTGCGCGACCAGATCCGCGACATGAGCAAGACCCTCAACATCCCGGACCTCATCAAGGAAGGCACGACGCAGTACGGGATGCAGAGCTTCGACCAGTCGCTGATGCACTGGTACTCGAAGGGGATCATCTCCTACGAGAGCGCGGTCTTCTACGCGACGAACCCCAGCGAGTTCGCGCTCCGCGTTCAGGGCGTCGCCGGGACGAGCGACGCGAGCTGGAGCGGGTTCGAGCAGGACTCCACCGCGTAACGCAGCCTCAATGTTCAAGAAAGTCCTCGTGGCGAACCGGGGCGAGATCGCGCTCCGCGTGATCCGCGCCTGCAAGGAGATCGGCGTCCAGACGGTCGCCGTGTATTCGGAGGCGGACCGCGAGTCGCTCCACGTCCGCTTCGCCGACGACGACGTCTGCATCTGCCCCGCGCCGGCGCGCGACTCGTACCTCAAGATCCCGCGACTCATCGCGGCGGCCGAGATCACCGGCGCCGACGCGATCCATCCGGGCTACGGCTTCCTCGCCGAGAACGCGGAGTTCGCCGAGACCTGCGCCGCGTCGAACATCGCCTTCATCGGCCCGACCGCGGAGCAGATCCGCGTCATGGGCGACAAGGCCGCCGCGCGCTCCGCGATGACGAAGGTCGGCGTGCCGATCGTGCCGGGTACGCCCGGTCCGGTCGAGGACGTCGACGAAGCGTTAGGCTTCGCGAAGGACATGGGCTTCCCGGTGATCATCAAGGCCGCCGCCGGCGGGGGCGGGAAGGGGATGCGCGTCGCCAAGGACGCCGACGAGTTCGCGCGCTCCTTCCAGCTCGCGCGCTCCGAGGCGCTCTCCGCGTTCGGCAACGGCGACGTCTACGTCGAGAAGTACCTGCAGCGGCCGCGGCACATCGAGTTCCAGATCCTTGGCGACAAGCACGGGAACGTCATCCACGTCGGTGAGCGCGACTGCTCGGTGCAGCGCCGCCACCAGAAGCTGATCGAGGAGAGCCCGAGTCCCGCGGTCGGCCCCGAGCTGCGCGCGAAGATGGGCGCCGCCGCGGTCGCCGGCGCGAAGGCGATCGACTACGTCGGCGCGGGAACGATCGAGATGCTTCTCGACGAGGATGGCTCGTACTACTTCATGGAGATGAACACGCGCATCCAGGTGGAGCACCCGGTGACGGAGATGCTCTACGGCGTGGATCTCGTGAAGGAGCAGATCCGCGTCGCGGCGGGGGAGAAGCTCTCGTTCACCGAGCTTCCCCAGCGGCGCGGCCACGTCATCGAGTGCCGCGTCAACGCCGAGGATCCTGCGAGAAATTTCCAGCCCTCGCCGGGGAGAATCGATGTATTCCACCCGCCCGGCGGCCCCGGAGTGCGTCTCGATACGCACGTATATGCGGGATATCACGTGCCTCCCTACTACGACTCGCTGCTCGCA
>DATAIN010000451.1:0-2625 GCA_036262635.1 Gemmatimonadaceae bacterium
ACCTCGGTCCGACGGCTGTCGGGCTGGATGAACCGCGGATTCGCCTCGATGTGCGCGCGCAGGAACTCCTGATACCGGCTCAGACGGAAGAGCCAGTTGCGCTCCTGCACCCATTCCAGCGTGCGGGTCGGATGGAGGACGCATTTCCCGTCGACGATCTCGGAGTCCTGCTTGAAGGCCTCGCAGCCGACGCAGTACCACCCCTCGTACGACCGCTCGAAGAAGTCGTCGGGGTTGCGATCGAAGATGCGCTCGAGCAACGCGCGCACACCGTCCTTGTGCTGCGGGTCGGTGGTGCGAATGAACTGGTCGTTGCTGATCGAGAGGCGCCGCCACATGGCGAGGAAGCGTTCCGCGACCTCGTCGACGAGCTCCTGCGGTGAGACGCCGCGCGCCTCGGCGGTCTGGAGGACCTTCTGGCCGTGCTCGTCCATCCCGATGAGGAAATGGACGTCGTCGCCGTTCATGCGATGGAACCGCGCGATCGCGTCGGCGCCGATCTTCTCGAAGGCGTGCCCGATGTGCGGATCGCCATTCGCGTAATCGATGGCGGTCGTGATGTAGAAACGAGCCACGCGGATCAGTCTCCGCTCTGCGGTGGTCCGCCGCCATCGGGGGTGCCGCCCTGCGGAGCGCCGCCGGAGCCGGAATCGCCCGCGCCGCGGCCATCGCGCCCGCGCCGGCCGCCGCGCCGACCGCGCCGCCGATGGGGACGGCGGTCGCGCGGCACGGGAGTGGATCCGCCCTGGATGCTGTCCCCGATCGCGGCCGCGACATCGCCTTCCGTCTCGGGATCGAGCTCGGCGCCGCTCACGGCGGCGTCGAGCGACGGCTCGCGCTCCTCGGCGGGAACGACGAACGGATCGCCTCCGGCGACGACCGGCGGCAGGCCCGGGTCGCCGTCGCCCATCTCGCGCCGCAGGTCGACGAGCGCGATGAGGCGAGTCTCACCCTCGGGCGAGCGGAGCGTGACACGGTCGTTGAAGATGTCGTTCGCGACGACTTTCTCCTCTCCGCGAGCGGTGGTGATGATCTTCCCCTCCTTGGGGAAGCGCTTGCGCGCCTGGACGTAGAACTCGTGCTCGTAGCGCAGACAGCACATCAGCCGCCCGCAGGAGCCGCTGATCTGCGACGGGTTGAGGGAGAGCTTCTGATCCTTGGCGACGCCGAGATTGACGGGGCGCAGCTCGGGGAGCCAGGATGCCGAGCAGTACTGACGTCCGCAGCGACCGATGCCGTCGAGGCGCTTGGCTTCGTCGCGAACGCCGATCTGCTTCAACTCGATCCGGGCACGGAACAGGGTCGCGAGCTCGCGCACCAGCGCGCGGAAGTCGACGCGCTTCTCGGCGCTGAAGTAGATCGTGAGCTTCTTGCGGTCCCACTGCCACTCGGCGTCGGTGAGCTTCATGACGAGGCCGTGGGCGCGCACGCGCTCCATCGCCTTCCGACGCGCGACCTCGTCCTCGGCGCGCAACTCGGCGTCGCGCTTGACGTCCTCGGGGGCCGCGAGGCGGAGCACCTTGCGCGACGTCTCGCCGATGGCAGCGCCGTGCGGAACGCCGGAGAACCGCTTCGCCGCGAGATCGCCGGTGGCGTGGATGCGTCCGAGGTCCTCGCCGCGGTCGACCTCGACGACGACGGGCGCGCCGACGGCGGGGACGGTCTCACCGTCCCAGAGAAAGAACTCACGGCGATTGCCCTTGAACGCCACTTCCAGAAGCTCAGGGCGCCCAGCGTCGTTCAACACTGCGATGCGAGATGAGGAATGAGCGGTGATCGGGCGGCACCGCGCGCCGCGTGGTGCCGCCGCGCAGGGACGAGACTCGAGATCAGTCCTCGGCGACGCGTCCCATGCCGAGGAACTTCTCCCTGCGCCGGCGAATGAGCTTGTCCGGCTTGTACTTCCGCAGCTCGTCGAGATTGCGGATCAGCGCTTCCTGCACCGCCTTCGCGGTCGCCTCCTGGCTCGAGTGCGCGCCCCCCGGCGGCTCGGGGATGATCTCGTCGATCACGCGCAGCTCGTACAGGTCGGGAGCGGTGATTCGCAGCGCCGAGGCGGCGCGCTCGCGCATCTCGGGGCTCTTGCCGTCCTTCCAGAGGATCGCGGCGCAACCCTCGATCGTGATCACCGAGTACACCGCGTTCTCGAGCATGAGCACGCGGTCCGCCACGCCTAACGCGAGCGCGCCGCCGGAGCCGCCCTCGCCGATGACCGTGGCGATGATCGGCACCTCGAGCCCCGCCATCTCGTAGAGGTTGCGGGCGATCGCCTCGCACTGCCCGCGCTCCTCGGCGCCGAGCCCTGCCCAGGCCCCCGGCGTGTCGATGAAGGTGAGCACCGGGACGTGGAACTTCTCGGCGAGCTTCATGAGACGGAGCGCCTTGCGATAGCCCTCGGGGTGGGGCATCCCGAAGTTGCGCTTGAGGTTCTCCTTGGTGTCTCGCCCGCGCTGGTGGCCGATGACCATGACGGTCTCGCCGTCGAGGCGCGCCCACCCGCCGACGATCGCGGCGTCCTCGCGGAAGGCGCGATCACCGTGCAGCTCGATCCAGTCGGTGAACGCGAGCCGGATGTAGTCGAGCGTGAATGGCCGCTTGTTGTTGCGGGCGACCTGGACGCGCTGG
>DATAIN010000452.1:0-12189 GCA_036262635.1 Gemmatimonadaceae bacterium
CTGATCGCGAGCAGGGTTCCCATCACCGGCCAGGCCCGCCGGAGCGCGATCCGAGGCGGCTCGTCGCGGGGTCGCGCGACCATGCCGGACCCACCCGCGGCGACGAGCGCCAGGAACGCGAAGCGGCCGGCGCCCCTCCGCCTCACGGGCCCTCGACCGCCGGCTCGCGGTAGATCCACATCTCGTAGAGGGGCACAGCGAGCAGGACGAGCAGCACGAGGGACATCAACCCGCTGCTCACGAGCTGGAACGGGGCGAGCGACGGCGATACGAATCGGATGAGGTATGGCGCCGCGAGATCGAGCGCCACCGAGCCGAAGCTGGCACAGTACACGATGATCTTTCGCGAGTCGCGCACCCGCGTCAGCGCGAAGATGTGACAGAGCACGAAGAAGAGGAACGTCTGCTCGAAGGCGTGCGCATGCGTCACGTCGAGCAGCTCCTTGAGCGAGCGCGCGAACAGCATCTCGTCGCCAGGGCCGGCGACCTGCTCGTTGCCGAGGAAGTAATCGCGCGTGCCGTGGATCGTCAGGCCGGTGCGGACGCGCCACATCACGATGCCGATCGCCGTCGCCCCGGCGATCATCACGTTGAACAGCGTCAGCAGCACGCGCGTCTGGAGCGGAGCGCGCCAGAGCCGGAAGCGCTGGTACGCGAAGTACTGCGTCACCGGGCCGGCGCCGGCGCGTACAGCGCGGTGAGCTCCGCGAGCACGCGCCTGACGCCGCCGTTCATCGCGCGGACCGAGATCGTCGCGCCGCTCACGTTGATGATGTCGCGATTGCTGTCGATGGGATCGCGTGCCGACTTGCCGCGATACTGCGACAGGAAGCGCTTCCGCTTCACGTCGCTGCCGCGCGATTCGCGGTAGACCATCACCGCGACGTCGCGGACGGTGAGCTGCGGCGTCACTCCCACCATGAAGGTGATCGGACGATACTTGCCGATCTCCTCGGCGACGACGGCGTAGCCGCAAAGCCGGCCCGCGGCGTCGAGCACGCGGATCACCTCGACGCTGTCCTCCGCGATCGGGCGGCCGAGCCGCCGCTCCAGTTGCGTCCGCGCCTCGCCCAGCCCCCGCCGCTCGACGGCGGTCGTCACGACCTCGGGGAAGATCTCGCGGACGGCCTGGTCGCGGGTCAGGAGGACCTCCTGCGCCGGGGCGCGGGAAGGCGTGGCCAGCGCGAGCAGGCCGAGCGCGATGGCGGGGAGGCTTGCGAGGCGCACGGTCAGAAATATGTCGCCATCGACACCAGCACGCGCCGCTGAAGGTCGCCGCGCGCTCCGCCCGGGAGCGTCGTCCAGTTCCACTGGAAGTCGGTCTTCAGAACCGCGTCCTCCACCGGGCGCCAGTTCAGACCCGTCGTCAGGCGCTCGGCGCGCGCGCCGGCGGCCCCGCGGTCGTCCACTGCGTCCCAGCGGATGGCGCTCGTGAAATGCGAGCTCGCGCGCGGCGCGAGAAGTCCGTGCCCCCAGTGCCAGTTCGCCTGCGCGTAGAACCCGAAGGGGTTCGCGGCCACGCTGCTCGCGAGCACGCGCCCCGCCGCGTCGCGCGGCAGGTCGATGGAGATGCGGCCGTATTCACCGAGCAGCTCCAGGGGCCCGTGCTGCAAGGTCGCATCCAGCGCGGCGATCGTCAGCCGCTCGTCGCCGCGGTAGACCACTCCTGCGCCGGTCGTCTCCTTCGCGGCGTAGGTTCCGCTGTGTGCCGACGCACCGACCTCGAGGCCGAGGAAGGGGCTGAAGGCGAGTCGACCGACGAGGGCCTTCCCCGCGTTGTTGTCGTCGCCCCGCTCACCTCGCGCCTCGCGCACGTCGATCCCCTCGACGAGATTCGCGCCGTCCAGCTCGAGCGGGTTGCGGAAGCCGTTGACGACGTAGAGCTCGTAGCCGAGGAGCGAGCGCCCTGTCGGGTACAGCGTCCCGAACAGCCCTACTCCGCTCTCGCTGAGCGTCGTGGGAATCACCCCGCGGTCGACGAGCGGACGGTCGGTGAGATCGTTGATCGGCGAGTCATGCACGAGGTTGAAGCGCCCGAGCGGCGAGAGGATCATGCCGGCGCGGATGTTGAGCCCATCGCGAAGCGTGTAGTCGAGCGTCGCGAACTCGACGTTCACCTCACCGCTCCCCGACGCCTCCCCGTCTTCGACCTCGATGACGGGGCCGTGCTCGAACTCGATCTCGGTGCCGAAGTGCAGCCGGTCGGTGATCTCGGCGAAGATGAACGGAACGAGGCGCGTCGCGTCGAAGCGGCTCGCGTGTGATCCGAGGTCACTGGAGAACTGGAGATCCACGTAACCGCCGACAGCGGCGCCGCCGCCTGCCCGCCGCAGGAACGGCTTGCCGTAGATCCCGCTCGTGCTCGCGAGCGCTCGCCGCCGCGCCGTGTCCCCCGCCTGCGCTGCGCGCGCCGGCGCTCCGCCAGCCGTGCGCTCGTCGAGCTCCATGATATGCTGCTCATTGCGCGCGGTGACGCCGCGGAGCGAGTCGAGCTGTCGCTGCAGCATGTCGATGCGTTGCGCGGTGGAATCGGCGCGAGGATTCTGAGCGCCGAGTGATCCTGCGGCGAGTAGGCTGGCCGCGGCAGCGGCAGCGAGGAAACGGGTCATGTCGACGATTGACACTTGCACGGGTTCGAAGTCTCGGGGCGGGCCGCCTCATCGCTGCCTTGCCACGGCGTGGCAGTATCCCGAGCAATTCAGTCGGGATTTCCGACGGCGCGAAGTGTAGACGAAGGGCACCGATTTCGTCAAGCGGCGGCTTGCCGGCGGAACGCTCGTCGCGCGGTCGCGTGTGCGCGGCTCAGAAAACCCGCAACACGTCCTCCACCGCGCCCGCGTCGCCCGTACCGAGCAGCTGCACGATCTCCGCGAGCGAGGCCCGCTCGCGCGGCCACGCGAATCGGCGCGCCGCCTCATCCACCGGCAGCCATGCGCACGCCTGGTGCTCGGTTCCCAGCGTGACTTCGCCCGGCTCGGCGACGAACGCAGCGAACACCACCGCCAGCTGCACGGTGTGAGTCTTGTGAAGGTAGAACGGCTGGACCGTGACATTGTACAGCCGCTCGACCGCGAGTCCTGTCTCCTCCCACACCTCGCGAACCGCCGCGGCTTCCGGCGCTTCGCCCGACTCGATCCTGCCGTGAACCGTCTCCCATGCGCCAGGGCATCGCGTGTCGAGCGCTCGCTGCACGACGAGCACCCGCCACCCTTCGGCGAGCGGACGAATCACGTAGACGTCGATGGTTCCGACCGAGAGCTGAGCCATGCGCGGGAGTGAGGGAGTGCGGAAGTTAGCCCTCGCCCCGACGTCGGTCACCCCGGATCGATCAGCTCGAAGTCGTCGAGCGATGCGGCGATCGGACGCGCGACGCTCTCGCGTGCGCGCCGGACGAGCGCCTCCGTCGGAGGGGGCAGCGGGATGTCGAGCACTCGGCCCACCTCCGCGAGCGATGTCAGCCCGGCCCGAACCCGCTCGATCCCGCCCTCCCACAGCCGTTGCATTCCCTCCGCGCGCGCGAGCTCGCCGATACGGTCCGGCGCCGCTCCCGTCGCGATGGCGCGCTCGATCGAGGGTGAGACGAGCAGAGTCTCGAGGACGGCGAGCCTGCCGCGGAAACCCGCGCGGCCGCAGGCCGCGCACCCCTGCTCGCGCCACCGCGGCGCATCGGCTGCGACCCAGCGTCCGAGCGCCGGTCCCGGCACGCTCTCGTCGGGGATGCGGCATCGCTCGCACAGCCGGCGGAGGAGTCGCTGCGCCACGACACCCTTCAGCGATGCCGCGACCTTGTAGCGATCGACGCCGAGATCATCGAGCCGAGCGATCGCGCCCGCGGCATCGATCGTGTGGAGCGTCGAGAGCACGAGATGTCCCGTGAGCGCGGCCTGCACCGCGATCGACGCTGTCTCCGCGTCGCGAATCTCGCCGACGAGGATGACGTCCGGATCCTGACGCAGAATCGATCGGAGCGCCGCCGCGAAGGTCAGGCCGGTGCGAACGCTCACCTGCACCTGGACCACGCCGGGGAGCCGATACTCGATCGGATCCTCGACGGTGACGATGTTCACTCCGCGCTGCTGGATCGCGCGCAGCGCACCGTACAGCGTCGTCGTCTTCCCGGAGCCGGTCGGACCCGTGACGAGCATCAATCCTTCGCGGGCCTCGAGCAGCGTGCGCAGCCGCGCGATCTCGCCGTCGCTCGCACCGAGGGAGTCGAGCGTCGCCGCGCCGGCCCGTGTATCGAGCACGCGCAGAACGACCTTCTCGCCGTGCGCCGCGGGCAACGTGGAGACGCGGAGATCGACCTGGCCCGCGGAGACCGCGACGCTCAGTCGGCCGTCCTGTGGACGGAGCCGGTCCGCGATGTCCAACCCCGCCATGATCTTGATCCGGGACACGAGAGAAAGGCCGACCGACGGCTCGAGCGTCCGGACGTGACGCAGCACTCCATCGACGCGGTGCCGGACGGCCACGCCGTTCGCTGCGTGCTCGAGGTGGATGTCGCTCGCCCGTGACGACACGCCGTCCGCGATGAGCGCGTCGACGAGCTGCACGATCTCTCCCTCGGCGTGCATGACGCGCTCCGCCTCGTGCACACGCGCCGACGACGCGCCGGAGTGTGATGGCGGGGCATAGAGCTCATCCAGCCCACGCGTGATCCTCCCCGGCGAGGCGAGCAGCGGCCGGATCGTGCGTCCGGTCGCGAAGGCGAGCACCTGTTCGCAATCGAGGTCGAAGGGATTCGCGGTCGCGATGGTCAGTGCGCCGGCGGTCGCGCTCACGGGGATCACTCCGTATCGTCGCGCGAGGCCTTCGTCGAGAAGCTCGCGCGCGCCCGCGAGGGGGAGTGCGCCATCCCACCGCTGCAGGGCGCAGTGCTCTGCCGCTGCGTCGAGGACTCGTTCCTCCTCGACGAGGCCCCGGCGCACGGCACTCGCCCAGAGGCTCTCTCCCGCCGTGGCGGACAATCGCGCGAGGACGTCGCTCGGTAGCAGCCGAGCGAGCACGGGGAGGAGCCATCGATCGCGTGGGGCGGGGGCGGAAGCGTCGGAAGTCACGGCGCCGACGATGGGGCCGCGTTCCGCGCGTAGCGTTACCGGATCGCCGCGACGCGGCGCCGCGTCACGCGACCGCGATCAGAGCACGCTCCAGAATTCCCGCGCGACGTCCACCGAGAACGTCCAGCGGCCGTCGCGCAGCCCTCGCGCGATGTCGAAGCGGAGCACGCTGAACGGGAGGAGGAAGCCCGCGCCGACCGATGGATAGATCCCGGCGCGCCCCGACGGCGCCACGAGCGGCCGGTCCACGTATACCGCGTGCGCGAATGGCGCCAGGCGGGCTTCACCCGGCGCGGTGCCGAAGCGGCCGAGTGGTACCGCGACGAACGGCACCGGCAGCTGAAGCTCGACGTGCTGCGCCGCCCCGGCCCGTCCGACCAGGCGATGGAAGTCGTAACCGGGCCCGCTGGTCGGCCCGCCGAGGAAGACCAGCTCCTGCACCGGCATCGGATCGCGCGAGCCCGCCGCCGCGGCCGTCGTGCGCAGCAGCAGCGTCTTCCTGCCTAACGGCCGCTCCGCGGTGAGCTGCCCCGCCGCGCGGAGGACGCGAGCGCGTCGTTCGACCGCCGTCGCGCCGTCGCGGCCGCGCATGCTGCTCCACCGCAGCTCGCCGCCGCCGCGGACGTCGAAGCCGAGCACCGCGACCGTGGGCCGCTCGACCGTCAGCGTGAGGCGCGGTCCGCGCCGGTCGCGCACGGGGACCGTCGGCTCGTATCGGCCGCTCGCCGGAGCCGCGTGCACCATCAGCGCGCGCTGTCGCTCGAGGGTGGCGCCGAGGGTCCAGACGAGTCCCGATCCCCGAGCCCAGACCAGCCGCGCGCCGACCGCGCGCACGGCGTACGGGTCGGTGTAGTCGCTCCCGAACTCCTGTGCGGCGATGCTGTTCCGAACAAGCGACACCTCCGCCTCGTCCCCCAGTTCCCGGAAATCGTCCTGCGCGAGGATGTCGAAGCCGCTTCCGCTCGCGCGGCGCCAGCGAAGGTTCGCCCGCCCCTTGGCGCGGCGGTCGTCGACGCCGTAGCGGCCAGCGACGGTAGTCGTGACCCCCTGGCCCAGGTGCGCGGCGAGCGAGGCACCGACCGCGAGCCCCTCGACGCGGTTGACCCGCACGATGTCGGAGATGCCGTGCAGCGCGACCGCGCCCCCGCGCGCGCGCGTGAGCGCCTGCTGGCGGACGAGCGCGCGCGCCTCCTCCTGCACGCGCTTCACGTCCTCGTCCGTGACGGCGCGGACGTCGCTCGGCAGCGAGTCGAGGATCCGGCCGCTGAACCCCTCGCGCAGCCGGTCGCGCGGCTTGCCGAGCACGATCTCCGGACCGCCGAAGAAGCTCGCCGGGATCCCCTTGTTCACCTCGTAGCAGCAGATCTCCCACCGCCCGCGAATGATCCCGCGCACCGGGTATTCCATCCACGTTCCCGTGCGGCGGATCTCCACCTCCTGGCGGCTGGGCAGCCAGAAGCGTCCTTCGACCAGTGAGCTCTCCAGGACGACGGAGATGTCCTCGAGCGCCTTGTCCCGCAGCGCGGCGCGGGTGAAGGAGAACGCCATCCGCACCACCTGCGCCGTCTCGCGCTCGACGAACACGGCGCCGACGAGCCGCGGCAACGCATCGTTCTTCGGCCGCACCCGTACGATGTCGACGGTGATCGATCGGCCCGGGTACGTGATGCGCAGGGAATCGCCGACGCTGAAATCGTAGTTCGTGAGGCCGGTCGGCGAGAGCGGATGCGGCACGTCGAGCACTTCGTCTCCTTCCCCGATCCGGATGATGTCGGGAAAGTTGTTCTGGACGATCCCGAGATGGTCGCGGTGGTAGGAGATGTCGGTCGGGAGCAGCAGCGTGTCGCGCTGCCCCATGATCCGCTGCTTGCTGAGATTGGGCGCGCGCCAGTAGACTTCGAGCGCGAGCTCGTCGGCCTTCACGACGCGCGGTGGCTCACGGAACCCTTCGCCGACCTGCGCGAGAAAGGTCAGATAGCCGTGGGCCTGCGCGTGGTAGTCGACGAGCCCCGAGTCGGCGAGCTCGCGGGCGCGCCGTTCGACCGCCTGTCGCACGAGGGCGAGTGTGCGCTCGTCGTTCCACTGCTGTGCCGCGCTCTCGCGCGGGACGACTCCCATCAACCAGAGCGCGGCGACTGCCGCGAGCATCGATCGCCGCATGATTCGCGAATATCGCGGCCGTCCCGGGCCGGAACAAGCGCGCCCATGACCTTCGAGAACTTCCGCGAGCGCGCGGCAAGAGGCGGCGTCGTCCCGGTGTGGCGGGACTGCCTGCTCGACACCGACACCCCCGTGTCGGCGTTCGCGAAGCTGCGGCGCGGCCCCTTCGCCTTCCTGCTCGAGTCCGCGCCCGCCGGCGGCGAGACCTGGTCGCGGTACACGTTCCTCGGCACCGAGCCACGCGGCGCCTGGCGCCTGCGCGACGGCGTCGTGGAGGACTGGTCGGCTGCGCGCGGTTGGCACAACGCGCGGCGCCCCGCGGATCCGCTCGCCGATTTGCGAGCCCTGGTCGACGCGTACGAGCCGGTCGATGTCCCGGAGCTCGGAGCCTTCTGGTCCGGCGCGGTGGGGTACTTCTCGTACGACACTGTCCGCCTCATCGAGAAGCTCCCTGATTCGCGCACCGGCGGTCCGAAGGTTCCCGACGCGCTGTTCGTCTTCACGCGGGCGGTCGTGATCATCGACAATCTGCGCTCGCAGGCGCGCGTCGTGGTCGGCGTTCCGCTCGCGGCGGGCGAGAACGACGACACGCTTCGCGCCGCCTACGACGACGCCGCGGCGACGATCGACGACACCATCGCTCGGCTGCGCGACGGGTCCCATGCGCTCCCGCCGCTCGACTTCGATCGTGCCGCTCGCCCCGCGACCGGGCGATCGACCTACGAGCGCGCGAAGTTCATGGCCGACGTCGAGCGCATTCGCGAGTACATCTTCGCCGGCGACGCCTTCCAGGTGCTGCTCGCGCGCCGCATCATCGTGCCGCACGACTTCCCCGCCGATGCGCTCTATCGTGCGCTGCGCGTGCTCAACCCGTCGCCCTACATGTACCACCTGGTGCTCGACGGCATCGAGCTCGTGGGAAGCTCTCCCGAGCTGCTGGTTCGCGTCGCGGGCAGCCGTGTCACGGTCCGACCCATAGCCGGCACGCGCCCCCGCGGCCGTACACCGGGCGAAGACGACGCCCTCGCCGCGGAGCTCCTCGCCGACGAGAAGGAGCGCGCCGAGCACATCATGCTGGTCGATCTCGGACGGAACGACGTCGGTCGCATCGCGCGCTATGGGAGCGTCGAGGTCACCGACCTCATGACCGTCGAGCGCTACTCGCACGTCCTCCACATTGTCAGCGAGGTGCGCGGGACGCTCCCCGCCGACGCGAGCGCGATCGACGTGTTCCGCGCCGTCTTTCCCGCGGGCACCATGACCGGCGCACCGAAGGTGCGCGCGATGCAGATCATCGACGAGCTGGAGCCCGAGCCCCGCCGAGCGTACGCCGGCGCGGTCGGCTACATCGCCGCGGGCGACCGGCGGATGGACCTGGCGATCACCATCCGGACCTGCGTCATCGCCGGCGGCGAGGCCTCCGTCCAGACCGGGGCCGGCATCGTCGCCGATTCCGTGGCCGAGCGGGAGTGGGAGGAGACGGAGAACAAGGCGCGGGCGATGTTGACCGCCATCGGCCAGGTCCGGAGCGCCCTCGGGATCGCGGCGCCGTGACCTGGCGCACCCTGGCTGGTCGATTGCATGGGAGAGTAGCTAGGCGCGGGACCCCGGCCCCGTCATATTTGTCGCGATGGCTTTCAAGCTGATCAGCACCGAGGGGGAGCAGACGTTCGAGCTCCGATCGGGTGGAACGCTCGTCGTCGGCCGTGCGCTGACGAGCGACATCCCCGTGCTCGACCCCACGATCTCGCGGCGGCATGCCGAGGTCGCGTGGGACGACAGCGGCGTTCACGTCCGCGATCTCGGCTCCAGCAACGGGACATTCCTGAACGGGGTGAAGGTCGAGACAGCCAAGCTGTCCCCCGGCGACGTGATCACCTTCGGCAAGGTCCCCTTCCGCCTGAAGGAGATCACGAGCGACACGCGCACGCAGCCGATCGACACGCCCGCCTCCTTCGGGGCGCCGATCCCGTCCGGCGCGACGATCATCCGCAAGCTCCCGCCACGCGACTCCCGGCAGCCCTTCGCGGCCCTCCGCTCGAGCGGAGGCGTCCGCGTCGTCGAGGAGACGACGCCGATCCGGTCGCACGAGGACAAGAACGAGCAGAAGCTCGCGCTCCTGCTCGAGGTCTCGAAGGGGCTCACCAGCGCCGTCGACGTCGATGCGCTGCTCGAGAAGATCGTCGGCGAGGTGTACAAGATCCTCGACGTCGATCGTGTCGCCATCCTCCTCGCCGACGAGCACGGCGATCTCCAGCCGAAGATCGCGCGCGACAAGCGCGGCGTCACCGCAGGCCGGATGGTGCCACAGTCCATCGTGCGCAAGGTCGTCGAGGAGAAGGTCGCGATCCTCTCCGACAACACGATGGAGGACCAGCGCTTCGGCGGGCAGTCGATCGTCATGCAGCGCGTGCGCTCGGCGATGTGCGGGCCGCTCATCGGCAGCGAGGATCGCGTGCTCGGCGTGCTCTACGTCGACAACCTCACCACGGCGCACCGCTTCAGCGAGGACGACCTCGAGTTCCTCATCGCCTTCGCCGGGATCGCCGGCGTCGCCATCGAGAACTCGCAGTTCGCCGACCGGATCCGCCGCGAGACGCTGGCGCGCAGCAACTTCGAGCGCTTCTTCGCGCCTGGTCTCGCGGCGCGCATCGCCAGCTCCCCCGACGCGGTGAAGCTCGGCGGCGACAAGCGCCAGGTGGCGGTTCTCTTCAGCGACATTCGTGGCTTCACCGCGCTCTCCGAGGCGATGACGCCGGACGAGATCGCGCAGCTCCTCACGGAGTACTTCACCGAGATGGTGGAGTGCGTGTTCCGCAACGGCGGCACCCTCGACAAGTTCATCGGCGACGCCGTCATGGCGCAGTGGGGCGCACCGATCGGCGAGCCGGACGACGCGGACCGGGCGATGCGCGCCGCGCTCGAGATGATGCAGGCGCTCGACGAGCTGAACGCGAAGTGGCGCATCGTCGGCAAGCCGCAGCTCGCGATCGGCATCGGCCTGAACTTCGGCGAGGCGTTCGCCGGAAACATCGGCTCCGAGCGACGGCTCGAGTTCACCGTCATCGGGGACACCGTGAACACGGCGAGCCGGCTCTGCTCGGCCGCGGACGGCGGAGAGATCCTCCTCTCGGACGAGTTCCGCCGCGCGCTTCGCGAGCCGCCGGAGCTCGAGGAGCGGCCGGCGATCGAGCTCAAGGGAAAGAGTCAGCGGATCCCGCTTTACCGCGTCGCGACGTCGTGAGCGCGTCGGCAGACGCGCTTCCCAGAGGGTATCTCCACGTGGCGGTAGCGGGGCGCAGAGCGGTCGTGCGCGCGCGCGAGGCCGCCGACGTTCGCGATCTGCTCGCGGCTGGAACGCTTCACGACTGGGCAGCGCACGTCCCGGGCGCCCGCGAGTATGTAGGGCGCGAGTTCGCGTACGGCGTGTCTCTCCCCAGCAGTGCGACCCCGGTCGTCGTCCGGCACGCACGTCACGGCGGATTGCTCGCCGCAATCACCGGCGACGTCTGGATGGGCGCGGGTCGTGCCCCGCACGAGCTGACGACTTCGACGCGGCTCGCCGCCGCCGGTGTCCCGACCCCGGAAGTCGTCGCCTACGCGCTCTACCCGGTGGCCCTCGGCTTCTCGCGCATCGACGTGCTGATCGAGGAGATCGCCAACGCGCGCGATCTCGCCGCGGCGATCGCCGATCGCGGTGGACTGACGGACGAGCTGCTCGAGCCCGTCGCCACGCTGCTCGCGACGCTGGCCCGCGCCGGCGCGCGCCATGAGGATCTCAACCTGAAGAACATTCTCGTCACGACCTCCGCGACCCGAACGGTCGCGTGGGCGATCGACGTCGATCGCGTCACCCTCGAGGTTCCGCGGGTCCGGGCGATGGAGGCGAACGTCGCGCGAGTCGTTCGCTCGGCCCGCAAGTGGCGCCGCGGAAGGTCGCTGCCCGTCGAGGAGCATCGCCTCGCCGCGCTCGCGCGGCGGGCGCGTGAGCTGGGGGCGCAGCGATGAGCGTGAAGCTCGACCGCGTCGGCATCGTGATGATGAGCGCGGTGGGAGACGCGGTGCACGTCCTCCCGGTCATCAATGCCATCAAGCGCGCGCATCCCGCATCGCATGTGACGTGGGTGCTTCAGCCCGGACCGGCGACGCTCGTCCGCGGCCACGAGGCGGTCGACGAGATCCTCCTCTTCGATCGCGCGAAGGGACTCGGCGCATACCGCGAGCTGCGGCGCGAGCTCGCGACGCGTCCGTTCGACGTCGCCCTGGCACTGCAGGTGTACTTCAAGGCGGGTCTCGTTCTCGCGTTGACGCGCGCCGCGATCAAGCTCGGTTTCGACCGCACGCGCGCGCGCGACCTCAACTGGCTCTTCACCAACCGCCGCATCGAGCCCCATCCGATGCAGCACGTCCAGGACCAGTACCTCGAGTTCCTGCGCCCGCTCGGCGTCGCGCCGCAGCCCGTCGAGTGGAAGCTCGGTCCCTGGCCTGACGAACGGCCCTGGCAGCGCGAGTTCTTCTCGGCGCTCGAGCGTCCGGCGGCGAGCATCGTCGTCGCGACGAGCAAGGCGGAGAAGGACTGGCCGCCGGAGCGCTGGGCGCAGGTGTGCGAAGCGCTCTGGCACGACTTCGGGCTGCAGCCCGTGCTGGTCGGCGGACGATCGCCGCGCGAGCTGGCTGCCGAAAAAGTCATCATGGAGCGCGCACGTGTGAAGCCCGTGTCGGCGTTAGGCAGCGGGTTGCGCAAGCTCGTCTCGATCATCGACGGGTCGGCCCTCGTGCTCTCCCCCGACACCGGCCCGCTCCACGTCACCGTCGCTCTCGACCGCCCCGTCGTCTCGCTCATCGCGTACTCGAACCCGAAGCGGGTCGGACCCTATCGGAAGTTCCGCGATCTGATGATCGACGCCTACGGCGACCCGGGGGAGGAGTATCCGGTCTCGATGGAGAACCGACCCGGGCGGATGCCGCGCAT
>DATAIN010000453.1:0-3127 GCA_036262635.1 Gemmatimonadaceae bacterium
GAGGGCGACTGAGGAGAGAGGGGGCGATGCGCGTTCACGCGAACCAGCGATGCACGATGCGCGATGCTGGGCGGCGATGCGCGATGCGCGGCCGATGCACGACCGGCGCGCGGCGGGAGAAAGCTACCCGTTCAGGAGGTCGAGGCGAAAGGACGAGTAGGCGCGGTCGCGCTCGACCGTCGCGAGCGCGGCGCGCGCCGCGGGAGCGAGCGGCTCGAGGGCGGGATCGTACTTCACGTCACCGAGTCCGGCCTCGCCGGAGGTGACGAGCTTCGCGCCGGGGTTGAGGATGCCCGCGGGGTCGAAGGCGTGCTTCACTCGCTCGAAGCGGTTCACGATCTCGTTCCCCCACACCTCGCGCAGGAGAGGCGCGCGGAGGCGGCCGTCGCCGTGCTCGCCGGCGACGGTGCCGCCGAGGGAGACGACGAGCGCGGTCACGTCGGCGAGGAGAGCCTCGACGCGACCGCGCCAGTCGGGGAGGCGCACGTCCACCAGCGGGTTCACGTGGATGTGCGCGTCGCCGGCGTGGCCGAAGATCACACCGCGGATCTTCCGGCGCTCGAGCGCGGCGCGCACACCGCGGACGTAGTCGGCCAGCCGCTCGGGGGGAACGGCGCCGTCCTCGATGAACTGCATCGACTTGAGCGCGGGATCGAGCTTCGCGAGGATCGGGCTCGCCGCGTGACGGAGCGCCCAGAGGCGGTGCTGCGCGTCGGGCGTGTCGGCGTGGCGGACCGCGGTGGCCCCCGCGCGCTCGCAGGCGAGGGCGATCCGCGCCATCAGCGTGCTCGCTCCTTCCGTGGTTTCGCTTTCGGTCTCCGCGAGCAGCACGGCCTCCGTTCCCTCGGGGATCTCGACCGGGAGCGGGCCCGCGGCGGCGACGTCGAGGAAAGTTCGATCGAGGAGCTCGCACGCGCTCGCACCCGCCTCGCGCGCGGCGGTGGCCGCGGCGACCGCCGCCTCGAGCGAGCCGAAGGCGGCGAGGAGGCTCGCCGTCGCCGCGGGAACCGGATCGAGCGCGAGCTCCACCCCGACGAAGATCGCGAGCGTCCCCTCGCTCCCGACGAGCAGATCGACGATCTCCCCAGTGCGGGCCCATACCGTCGTCCCGTACCCCGACGACTCCTTTCGCACCCCGCGATGCGCGGCGGGGCGCGCCCCCTCCCCGGCGCGGAGCTCCGCGGCGAGGGCGAGGAAGCGGCGGATCGCGGGGACGTCGGGAGGCGCCTCGCCACGCCTAACGGTGGCGCGGGAGCCGTCGGCGAAGACGCAGTCGAGCGCGGAGACCCAGGGGCGCGTCGCGCCGACGCGCACCGTGCGGGCGCCGGCGGCGTTGGTCGACGCCATCCCGCCCACCGTGCAGAACGACCAGCTCGAGGGATCGACCGGGAAGCGCAGCCGGTGCGGGGCGAGCGCCGCGTTGAGATCGCCGAGGACGACGCCCGGCTCGACTCGCACCCGTCGGGCAGCGACGTCGATCGCGCCGATGCTCCGCAGCCGGCTGAGGTCCACGACCACTCCGCCGCCGATCGCGCCCCCGGCCATGCTGCTCCCCGATCCGCGCGGGACGAGCGCGACTCCGGATTCCGCCGCCCAGCGGACGAGCGCGACGACGTCCTCCGCGTTTGCCGGCACCGCGACCGCCCGGGGCATCCGCCGCTGGATCCCCGCCGCCTCGGCGTAGACGCCGCGCGCCGCGGCATCGTCGCGCAGGGTGCCGCGAAAGCCGGGAACGTTAGGCATGAACGGCGGGGGGCAGGGGCCGGGGGTCAGGCTCGGCGTGACGGCGGCTCCTCACGCCTGGCGCCTGGCCCCCTGCGGAGCGAGGAACGGCTTGCGCCGGACGCGCCGGACCAGCCAGCGCACCGCCGCATTGCTCGGCACGAGCATCAGTCCCGCGACCATCAGGGCGCGGACCTCGCGGCGGGAGATCTTCACCGTCCCGCCGGCGCGCAGCATCGCCCGGCTGTGCGCGAGCTCGCGGAGCGTGGCGTAGGCGAAGAGCAGCGGGAGCAGGCAGAAGGCGCGGACGCTCAGCGCGCGGCGGGGCAGGGTGGTGAAGTAGTCGAGCGCCGCGTCGAGGTCGCGCCAGGCGAGCTCGATGAGCTCCGCCACCGCGGCGTGGTTCTGCGCCGTGTGCGCCGGATCGAGCAGGAGCTGGTGGCTGCTCCCATGCTCGCGAAGCGACTGCTCGGGGACGTAGATCGCGTTCTCGTGCGTCGCGTCCCAGGCGATGTCCTTGAGGATGTTCACCGTCTGCAGCGCCTCGCCGAAGGCCCGGCACTTCCGCCAGAGCGCGCGATACTCGGCGACGCCGATGCTCGCCGCGTGCTCGTGCCAGAGATCGGTGAGGAGATGTCCCACCGTGCCGGCGACGTAGTAGCAGTACTCCTTGTACTCGTCGAGCGTGCGGATGCGGATCCCGCGCGGGTAGAGCCGGACGAACTTCTCCATCCCGCGCACCATCTCGCGCACCCAGTGCCGGACGCGCAGGCGCGAGCGCCCGGGGAGCGACCCATAGACGTCGAGCACGCGCATCGTGCCGCCCACCAGCTCGACGTGCGCCCGCTCGCCCGCGACCAGCTCTCCCGTCGCGGCCTCGAGCTGGCGCCCCACCGCCGGCTCGTCCAGCGCGCGCACGAGCATCTCGAGCAGCTCGCTCTTCCGCTCGACGGTGGCCGAATGGTCGTCCTCGATCGTGTCGGCGATGCGGCAGAGGAGATAGGCCGCGAGGACCGCGTCGTGGAGCGATCCGGGAAGGAGACGGATCGAGAGCGCGAAGGTCCGCGAGACGCGCGGCAGGATCGCGCGACAGAAGGCGAGCGATTCCGCCGGCGCCGGAACGGGCGGAACGGTCGTTGCCTCGTCGGTGGCCGCGGTGGCGGCGAGTCCGTCGGGCGGGGAGTACGGCGGGGTCGACACGATTCCGAAAGATAACGGCTCCGTCGGCGCGCGAGCCGCGCCGCGAGGAGAGGTGCACATGGCGACGAAGCTCGACAAGCCCATCAAGCGGGAGCTCGACCACGCGGGGCGGCTCTACACCGTGACGATCTCCCCCGACGGGATCAAGGTCGTCGAGAAGGGGAAGCGAAAGGGCCAGGAGCTTCCCTGGAGCACGATCATCAGC
>DATAIN010000454.1:0-2769 GCA_036262635.1 Gemmatimonadaceae bacterium
TGGCTCGGGCCGACCGAGGAGGTGGAGCTCAGCTTCACCCGCGACGACCGCGGCTTCAGCAGCGAGTATCGCAAGGTCGTCATCACGACGAAGGGTCTTCTCGACCAGAAGCGCCTCGACTACGACGCGAAGCTGCCTGGCGACACCGAGGCGGCGTATGGCTACTGCATGAAGCAGGTCGGCGCGGTGACCGGGTGAGGGATGCGGGGGTTCCTCTCAGCGTCGCCCTTCATATGACCATGCCAGGTACCGTCCGGTGCAGTTCGCCAGGTCTCTTCGAACGATCAGCCGTGTCGCCCGTGTCGCAGCCGCCGCGAGCTTCGTTGGCGTCACCGCCGCTGCCTGCCAGGGATCGGAGGCGCGCGTCGGCGTCCATTACCGATCCAACACCGTCCTTCCACGCGACCTGTTCACGGTCCAGATCCAGGACGGTGGGCGCGTGAGGACGTTGCGTGGAGCGGAGCTCGACGGCCGCGAGCTCTCCACCGCGACCTCGGGCAGCCTGCGCTTTGGTTACCGCGCCGTATCTTCGACTACGATCGTGAGCGAGGGAAGCGTCGAAGTGCCGCTCCGCAACGACTGGAGATATGGCTTCGACATCTTCGTGGACTCACTGGATCCGCGTCGCGGCTGCTTCGGCTGCATCGGAGCGAAGCCCTTCCCGCTCGCCGCCGGGTTCCGGCGCTCGGCGAAGGACTCGGTCTGGATCGTCTGGGGCGGCAACTCGATCTCCAACCCGGCGGTCTACTGACATGCGCCTCCCCACCGTTGCCCTCGCTCTGGTCGTCGCGACGATCGCCACAGGCTGCCGCGGCAGCGCGTCCCCGACGACGACCACTCCCGAGCCTCTCACGATCCTCAACCCCCGGAGGGACACGACCGCCTACATCGCGCTCGACCGGGAGCTCGCGACGCGCACCGACCCGAATCCCGAGCTCTCCGCGGCGACGCTCGGCGACCACGTTCTTCCGCCGGGCGTCGAGAAGGTGGTCGAGCGCGACGACATCATGGGATATCGACCCGGCGAAGCGGTCACCTTCTGGATCTACCACGTCACCGGCGGTCGCGCGTACATCGAAAGGCAGATCACGGTGCCGCCGCGCGCGTCGCGTGGGAGCGGGTACAGGGTCGTCGTCCCGCCCCCGCCCTCCGTGATCTGAGCTAACCGCCGAGCCGCTCGACGGCGGCTTCGGCCTCGCTCCGCACCATCGCGTGCGGGTCGCGCACGGCCTTGCGGAGCGCGGGGAGCGCGGAACGGTCGCCGATCTCGCCTAACGCGGCGGCCGCGGCGCTGCGGACCTGAAAGTGCTCGTCCTCGAGCAGGCGGATCAGCGTGCGAACCGCTGGCTTCGCCCTCAGGTTGCCCATCGCGACGGCGGCATGCATGCGCACCCGCCACTCCGGATCGCCCAGCGCGTCGTAGAGTGGGCCGGCCGCCCACTCACCGACCTCGGCGAGCGCCCACGCCGCGTAGGCGCGGACGCGCCAGTCGGCGTCGCCGAGCGCGGCGAAGAGTCCTTCCTGGACCTGGCCGTCGCGGACCTTCGTCAGCGCCCAGATCGCGCGGTCGCCGACGAGCTGCGTGCCCGGGTCGACCTCGCCATTCTGGAAGGCGATCCAGCGCGCGGTCGCCGCGCCCGCGAGCTTCGTGATCGCCACCGAGTCGCGCTTTCCCTTGAGGAGCTGCGGCGTGAAGCGGCGCAGGAAGCCACCCGGGACGTCGAGCGCGACGCGCTCGTCGGTCTCGCCACCGGCGGTGATGCGATAGGGAGCGTCGAGCGACGCGGGCGACGAACCTCCCGGCGGCTCATTGTCGAGCACCGGCGCGGCCTTGCTCGTACCCGGCTCGACGGGGACGACCGCGCCGCGGATCCCCGGCGTTCCGATCCTCGCCAGCGAGTCCAGCGCGCCCATGTCGAGCGACTGCCGTCCCGACGCGCGACGCAGGAAGACGTTCCCCTGCTTCGACCGCATCGTGAGGTAGCTGCGCGTCGCGCCGTTCCTGCCCAACGTCCCGACCAGCCAGCCGGTGTCGTTGACGTCCCTGAACTTGAGCTCGAAGTCGCTGCCGATCGCGCCGCGGTCGGCCTCGCCCTCGACGTTGGTACGCACGTCCGCGGGGACCTCGACGACGACGTGCCCGCCGCCCGTCTCGAACTCCATGTTGTCATCCCAGGTCGTCGCGCCGAGCAAGGCCGTGATGTTGCCGGCGCTGGTGCTGCCTTCGGCGTAGGCCGTCGTCGAGAGGACGAGGTTCCCCATCGTGCTCGTCGCCCAGGCGTAGGAATCGAGCCCGGTCGCGACGACGTTCCCCATCACGGTGTGCGCCTCGAGCTTCACCCCCTTCGGCACGCGGACGGTGACGGTGGTGATGACGTCGGTCGCGTCGTACCCGGCGCGGCCGCGCACGGTGCATGGAGTGTGGCCCGCGCCCTTCGGGTAGCGCGCGCAGATCTTCCACCCGGCGTCGTTCTCCCCCTTCTGGATGAGGACGCGGTCGAGCGCCTTACGGCCGCCGGCCTGGCTCTTCTTCACGATCACGACCTCGGCCTGGTTCGCCGACGCGGGAAGCGCGGTGACCGTGCCCCAGACGGTGAGGATCTCCAGCCACTGGCCGGGACGCATCGCGAACGTCATGCGCGTCGTGTCGGCGACTTCGGGTGACGGAGCCGACTCGCTCGGCGCGACGGCCGGCAATGGGGAGTCCGCGAGCGGGGAGGACGCCGGCTCGCGCCAGGGGCTCATTCCGGCGAGGGCGATGACCGAGGC
>DATAIN010000455.1:0-4567 GCA_036262635.1 Gemmatimonadaceae bacterium
AAGTATCTCCACCTGCTCGCGCTGCGCGATCGCGCGCTGGTGAAGCGCGTCGAGGAGCTGCGGAATCAGATCGAGAATCAGCGCGGGCTCCTCGTCCGCCTGCGCAACGACGTCGAGATGAGTCGCGGCGAGCGGGCGCAGGAGGAGCAGCGCCTCCGTGCGCTGGAGCAGCAGCGGCAGCAGAGCCTCGCGCAGGCGAAGCGCAGCGCGCGCCAGACCGAGGCGCGCCTCCGCCAGATCGACCGCGACGAGACGCGAATCACGGGGCTCATCGCCTCGCTGGAAGCGGCGCGGCGCCGGGCCGAGGATGCGGCGCGCACGCGCGGCACGCCGCGGCCCACCGCGCCGACGGTGCGTCCCGCGGCCAATCTCGAGTGGCCGGTCGAGGGAACCCTGCTCTACCGCTTCGGCCGCGTCGTCAACCCGAACAACACCACGACGCGCTGGAACGGCATCGGGATCGGCGCCGCGGCCGGCTCACCGGTGCGCTCGATCGGCGCGGGCCAGGTGATGGTGGCCGAGACTTTCGGCACCTACGGGCTGACCGTGATCGTGCAGCAGGGCGGCGGCGACTACGCCGTGTACGGCTCGCTCGGCACGATCGGGGTGAAGAAGGGGCAGATCGTGAGCCGCGGGCAGACGATCGGCACCGTCGGCAGCGCCGACCCCGAGCTGCCCGCGCATTTACATTTCGAGTTTCGCCCCGAGGGACGCGCGGTCGATCCGCTCGACTACCTCAAGGCGCGGCCATGAGCGTGGATCATGTCGCGAAAAGGTGCTCGGTCTGCGGGCGGTTCCGGTCGTACGAAGCGGAAGACCTCTTCTGCCTCGTCTGCGGGAGCGACGCGCTCGAAAGCGAATGCGGCTGCGGGCGCGCGTTCGACTTCTCCCTCGAAGAGCCGGAAGACGCGGACCTCTACTGCCCGCGCTGCGGGCGGGCGCTCCGCGGCCGCAGCGACGAGTTCACCGGCTGAGCCGGCGCCCCTCGCGCCGACTCCGGACGATCTGCTCGGCGCACACGTGTCGAGCGCGGGCGGAACGTACGAAGCCCCGCCGCGCGCCCGCGCGATCGCCGCGTCGGCGATGCAGATCTTCAGCAAGATGGCCAACCGCTGGGCCGAGCGGGAATGTCTCGACGAGGAGTGCCAGCGGTTCCGCGTGGCGCTCGGCGAGACCAGGGTTCAGGCGACCATCGCGCACGACAGCTACCTGATCAATCTCGCCTCGCCCGACTCCGTGCTTCGCGCGCGTTCGATCGACTCCTTCGTCTCGGAGCTCCGCCGCTGCGAAGCGTTAGGGCTCCAGTTCCTCGTGTCGCACCCGGGGAACTTCATGGACGACCGGGAGGCGGGGATCGGGCGCAATGCCGACGCGATCACCGAGGCGCTCGAGCGCGTGCCGGGGAACGTCGTGCTCTGCATGGAGACCACCGTCGGCGCCGGAACATCGATCGGCGGCACCTTCGAGGAGCTGGCGCAGCTGGTGGAGCGCGTGGCGCCTTCGGTGCGCGGCCGCGTCGGGATCTGCGTCGACACCTGTCACGTGTACTCGGCGGGCTACGACCTCGTGAACGACTACGAGGGAGTGTGGGCCCGCTTCGACGACACCCTCGGCCGCGACGTACTGAAGGTGATGCACCTCAACGATTCGAAGACGCCCTTCGCGTCGCACCGCGACCGGCACGAGCTGATCGCGGAAGGGTCGCTCGGCGCTCTGCCCTTCCAGCGCATCATGACCGACGAGCGGCTGGCGCGGATCCCCAAGGTGATCGAGACACCGAAGCTCGACGACGCCGAAGCCACCGATCGCCGGATGCTCGAGCGGCTGCGCAGCTATCTGGCGGCCGGCGCCGACCGGCAATAACGTGGCGCAGCCGGCGCCGCGGGAACACCAGCACCTCCGACATGCCTAACGCCAGACCGATCCTTCCCGCCCTCGTTACGCTCTGTTTCTTCGCGCTCCCGCTCGCCGCCCAGCAGCCGGATTCACTCTCGCGCGCGGACTCGATCCGCGCCGACTCGATCCGCCAGGCCGAGCTGGCGCGCATTCGCGGCGAGGTGCGGGCTCGCGCCGACACGAGCGAATCGACACCGGCGGCCGCGCCCGCGCGCCAGGCGATGTCTCCCGGTGGCGCGCTGGCGCTCAGCGTTACCGGCGAGGCGCTGGGCGATCTCTCGCCGCAGGCCGCGGCCCGCGCGCCCGGCTCGCGCTTCCGCAGCGGCGACCTCCGCCTCGGGCTCGGCGCACAGCCGACACCGCGCGTGCACGCCGACCTTTCGCTCACCATCCGCCACGAGTCGGCGCCGCAGATCAGCATCGCGATGGTCAGCGCCGATCTGATCCCCGATCGGCTGTCGCTCCGCGCCGGCCGTCAGGCGGTGCCCTTCGGGATCGAGTCCCCGCTTCACCGGCTCGACCTCTGGTTCCCCGACCATCCGCTGCCGGTGCGCGCCTTTCTCGCGCAGCGCGGGCTCCGCTCCAACGGCCTGCTCGTCGCCGCGACCCAGCGGCTCGCCGGGATTCCCTTCGTCCTCCGGCTCGGGGCCTTCGATCGCTTCGGCGACCGGATCGACTCGCTGGTGACTCCGGAGCCCGGCGATCAGAGTCTCTCGGGGATCGCCGGCTTCGCGCGGCTCTCGGTGGACTGGAGCTATCGCGGCGCGCGCTTCTCGCTCGGCGCGTCGTCGATCTCGGGCAAGCGGGAGCAGCCCATCGGGTGCGTCTACCAGGCGACGATCGGGCCCGTCCCGTGCCCCAACGGGATCAACGGCGCGAACACGCGGATGTCGGTCTTCGGCGGCGACGCGCAGATCAGTCTCGCCGCGCTGGCGCTCGAGGGCGAGTGGATGCGCAATGTCGTGGGCGCCACCGACCTCCCGGTGTTCGACCGGCCCGGGTTCGCGCCGTATTATGCAGGCATGTTCGGCACCTACGACGGCGGTTACGTGCAGCTCCGGTTGAACGGGCCGGGAATCGTCCGAGTCGGCGCGCGAGTCGAGGGAACGCAGAACCCCGCGGTCGCTGGGCTCAACGACGGATCCGCGGCGGGGTTCGTCGGCGTCGAGCCGATGCCGGGCGGTCGCGTCATCCTGAGCTACGAGCGTCGCCTGCTCTCCGCCGCGGCGAAGGATCAGCTCTCGCTCGACGAGCGCGAGGCGCTCGACCGGATCGTGCTGCGCGGAACGATCGCGTTGTCCTGGCTGTTCGACGCGGGCGCGCGATGAGCAAGCCGCTCGTCACCGAGCGCGAGGTGCGGCGCGCTGCCCGCGAGGGGAAGAAGAACCTCGACGTGAGCGGTGCGGTGGTGACGCCGAGCGCGCGCGATCTCGCGGGGGCGCTGGGAGTGGTGCTCGCCGGTGACGTGCGGTCGCAGCGCGGGACGGGGGCGCGGGGGGCCCCCCCCGAAAAGCAATCTACCCCCGCCGCTCCCAAACCAGCGGACCAGAACTCCTCCGCCGCCACCACTTCCTCCCCGCGCCCCGCTATCGCCCTCGGCGCCGACCACGGCGGCGTCGCGATGAAGAACGCCATCGCCGAGCACCTCCGCACCTCCGGCCATCCGGTGACCGACCTCGGGACGAACTCCTCCGATCCCGTCGACTATCCCGACTTCGCCGTCGCCGTCGCGCGCGAGGTCGCGGCGAAGAAGGTCGCCTTCGGCATCATGGTGGACGGCGCGGGCATCGGCTCCTGCATGGCCGCGAACAAGGTGGCCGGCGTTCGCGCCGCGATGTGTCACGACGTCACCACCGCGGTGAACGCGCGCGAGCATAATGGCGCGAACATGCTCACCCTCGGCGGGGGGCTGCTCGGCACGAGACTCGCACTCGCGATCGTCGACACCTTTCTCTCGACGCCATTCGCGGGCGGACGCCACGCCAAGCGGGTCGAGAAGATTGACGCGCTCGACAAGCGCGGATAACCTTAGTCGACACAGATACTTGCGGGGCCGCGCTCGCTTCACGGGCGCCGTCGCCGCGTCGAGCCGGCGCCGTGAGCCGACCGTCCCCAGTTTCGACGCCCGGGGACTGCAGCCAGCGGAACCGGCGTCGCATTTTTAGACGAGATGAAACGCGAAGACGCCCTCGATTATCACGCGCGCGGACGGCCGGGCAAGATCGCCGTCGTCCCGACGAAGCCGCTGACCAACCAGCGCGACCTCTCCCTCGCCTACTCGCCCGGCGTCGCCGAGCCGTGCCTCGAGATCAAGAACAATCCCGAGGACGCCTACAAGTACACCGCCAAGGGCAACCTCGTCGCCGTCGTCTCCAACGGCACCGCCGTCCTCGGCCTCGGCAACATCGGCGCGCTCGCCGGCAAGCCCGTCATGGAAGGCAAGGGCAACCTCTTCAAGCAGTTCTCCGACATCGACTGCTTCGACATCGAGGTCGGGAGCGAGAACCCCGATGAGGTGATCCGCTTCTGCCAGCTCCTCGAGCCCACCGTCGGCGGCATCAACCTCGAGGACATCAAGGCGCCGGAGTGCTTCTACATCGAGGAGACGCTCCGGAAGACGATGAAGATCCCCGTCTTCCACGACGACCAGCACGGCACCGCGATCATCAGC
>DATAIN010000456.1:0-10984 GCA_036262635.1 Gemmatimonadaceae bacterium
AGCCCATGAGCACCGCGTCGATGGTCGCCGAGCGCGCGCGCTGCCTCGTCGTCGACGACGAGCCGCGACTGCGGCAGGTCCTCGTGCACCTGATGCAGAACGACGGCTTCGCCTGTCGCGAAGCGTCCAACGGTGCCGAAGCGCTCGAGATCCTGCAGCGCGAGCCGATGCCCCTCGTGCTCTCGGATCTGCGCATGCCGCAGGTCGACGGGATCGAGCTGCTCCGCCAGACGCGGATGCGTCATCCCGATACCGCGGTCGTGATGATCACCGCGGTCGCCGACGTCGAGGTCGCGGTGAGCTGTCTCGCGATGGGCGCGATGGACTACCTGACCAAGCCCTTCCATCTCGAGGAGGTCCGCGCGAGGGTGACACAGGCGCTCGAGAAGCGCCGGCTCATCCTCGAGAACCGCGACTATCAGGAACGGCTCGAGGAGCGCGTGGCGGTGCAGGCGCGCCGGCTCGAGGATCTGTTCCTGGCCAGCGTCCAGTCGCTCGCCGAAGCGCTGGAAGTGAAGGACCCGTACACGCGCGGGCACTCCATCCGCGTGAGCCACTTCTCCGCGGCCATCGCGCGCACGATGGAGCTCGACAGCGACGTGGTCCGGCAGATCGAGCTGGGTGGACAGGTGCACGACATCGGCAAGATCGGCGTGCGCGAGGCGGTTCTGAACAAGCCCGGCCCGCTCACCGCGGAAGAGTACGCGCACATCATGACGCATCCCCTGGTCGGATGGCGCATCCTCGCTCCGCTGCTCGGCGAGGCGCCGATCGCGCTCAACATCGTCCGCTCGCATCACGAGCGCTGGGATGCGCAGGGAATGCCGGACCGGCTGGGCGGGGCGAACATCCCGCTCGAGGCGCGGATCGCCGCGGTCGCCGACTCGTACGACGCGATGACGAGCGGCCGCCCCTATCGGGGCGCACAGTTCACCATGGCGCAGGCGATCGCCGAGCTGCGGCGCTGCAGCGGGACGCAGTTCGATCCGACGGTGGTCGACGCGTTTCTGGCGGCGATCGAAAGCGGCGCGATCCCCTCAGCTGGGGCCGCGGCCTGACGAACGTCCTCAGCGCGCGACGAGAATCGACGTCGGGCGCTTGTAGGCGCTGAGCCGCTCCTCGCACCAGGCGCGAACGGCATCCTCGCCGACGTCGCCGTGCACCGTGAGCGCGATTCCGTTCTCGTGCAGCGGGTCGGGTACCGCGCTCACCTCGGCCGCGTGCGCGGCGGGCAGGTCCGTCACGACGCGCTCGATCTCGCGCGGATAGATGTTGAATCCATTGCGCGTGAACATCGCCTTGCAGACGCCGCGGAACACGACCGTTCCGTCCGCGCGACGAGCGCCGAGGTCTCCCGTGCGCAGCCAGCCGTCACGAATTCGCAGGCCATCGACGTCGGCGTTCGTCGAGCGCGACGACACGTAGCCGGCGAACACCGTCGGGCCAGAGACGCAGATCTCCCCAACCGCGTCGACCTCGAGCTCGCGATCGCTCCCCGGCTCGCGGATCGAGACCGCGACGCCCGGGTACGGCACGCCGAGGGCCCCGCGAACGTTAGGCAGGTCGAGCCGGTTGAAGAGCGCGACGGGAGACGCCTCGGTGAGCCCGTATCCCTGGCGGAGCTCCACACCAGTCGCCGCAAACCAGCGATCCTGCACGGCCCTATCCAGCGGCGCACCCCCGCAGACGCAGATGCGGAGCGAGGTGCTGCGCAGCGCCGCGCCGCGCTGCTGAAGGACGCCGAGCATCGCGATGAACATCGCCGGGACGCCGACGAACATCGTCACCTCGCGACCTTCCAGCGCCTCGATCGCGCGGACAGGGTTGAATCGCGGCATCGTGATGACCCGCGCACCGGCGAGCAGTGGGGCGACGCCCGAGACGACGAGGCCGAAGAGGTGCGAGTATGGGAGCGCCGCGAGGACGAGGTGGTCCGCAGCCAGCCCCGCCGCGTCCCGGGTAGCGCGCGCGTTGGCAAGCAGGTTCCGGTGCGTGAGGATGGCGCCGAGCGGGCGGCCGCGCATCGCGGAGGTGTACACGATGGCCGCCTCCTCGTCGCGGCCCGCCGCGCCGGGATCGCCCTCGAGGCTGAGCGGGAAGTGCGAGCCGAGATCGATGGTGCGACTCGATCCCGCGGCCACCACCGTCGCGCTGCGCGGCGCGTCGTCGAGCAGCACACGCGGAAAGTCCGCGGGCAGCTTGTCCGCGAGGCCGGCGATGGTGAACACCGCGCCGACCCCTGCATCGTCGATCTGATACGCGAGCTCCGGCGCGACGGCGAGAGGATTCATCAGCACGGCGCCGCGTCCCTCGCTCGCGGCGAGCGCCGTCAGGAATGCGGGGCTGGTGGGGAGGAGAATCCCGGCACGTTTCCCGGACAGCGCCCGGACGAGGGGCGCCGAGCGCTGGAGCAGGGTGAGTCCCGCCGCTACGAGAGCGGGGGCGGGTGTGTCGTCGAGGGAACCGCCGCCCGCGGCGGCGGCGAGGGGAAGGAGCGCGAGCGGGTCGGTCACCCGCCGGAATCTAGATCGAGAACCGCGTCATCGCTGTCTTGAGCCGCGAGGCGATGTCGGCCAGATGCTGGCTCGACTCGGTCACGTGGCTCATCGACGCGGTCTGCTCCTGAACGACCGCGCTCACCTGCTGCGAGGTGGAGGCATTCGTCTCCGCGACGCCGGCGATCGACTCGATCGCGCGGGCGAGGCCCTCCGCTTCGGCGCGCTGCGACTCGGCCGCGTCGACGATCTGCGCGACGGCGCGGCGGCTCTCGTCGATCTCGCGACCGATCTGGGTGAGCGCGGCCGCGGAGGCCCGGATGACGTCGGCGCCGTTGGTCACGCGATGGCTCACCTGGGTGATGCGCTCACCGGTGCGGAGCGATGCGGCGCGCATCTCGCCCGCGAGCTTGCGGATGGTGTCGAGCGCGCGGGCGGTCTCGCCCGCGAGCTTGCGCACCTCGTCGGCGACGACGGCGAAGCCCTTCCCGTGCTCGCCGGCGCGCGCCGCCTCGATCGCGGCGATGGTGTCGGCGACCTTGCCGATGCGCTGCGATTTCTCGCCGAGCTCCTCCACCGCGGGGACGGTCTCGTTGGTGACCTCGGTGATCGCCCCCATGCTCTCGAGCGCCTGTTGCGCCGAGGTGACGCCGCGCTGTGCCGAGGTGGTCATCGTGTCGGCGGCCCCCTGCGCGCTGCGGGCATATTCGACGGTTCGAAGCGCCCGCTCGACGACGCGGCCGGAAACGCCGACGATCTTGCCGATTCCCTCGGTCTGCACCGCCGCGGATTCGGCGATCGAATGCGCGGCAGCCGCCACCTGTTCCGTGGAGGCGCTCATCTCCTGCGCGCCGGACGCCAGCTCCTCGGCGGTCGCGGCGACCTCGGTGGCGCCGACCTCCAGGTCGCGCACGAGATCGGCCAAGCTTCGCGTCATCCGCCGGAACGAGTCGGCGAGCGACCCGATCTCGTCATCGCCGCGGAAGGCGAGGTCGTTGGCGAGCTGGCCGCGGGCGACCGCCTCGGCATGCTCTGCCACGAGCTCCACGCCGCGCGTGAGGCGCGTCGCCGCGATGTGGGAGCCGATGAGCACGAGCAGGAGCGCGAGCACCGGATAGACGGCGAACTTGACGAGCCGTCCACGCAGATCCTCGATGAAGTCGTCGGTGCGCATCATCGTGACGACGTAGCCCGCCGCGGTGCCGCCAGGACGTGTCACGGGCGCGATGGCCACGATCATCTCGCCGGTGGTCGAGTCGTGCGCCGAGGCCCACGTTGCCTGCGATCGGGAGATCGACTCGACGATCTCGGGCGGGGCCTGCCAGCGGCGATTGTACTGCGGCTGGCCTGCGCTCCACGATGAGTGCACGAGATAGCGATAGCGACCGCCCTCTCGGCGGAGCACCGCGATCCCGTTGGCGAGCTGGCTGACGTCACCGCCGTTGGCGCCCCAGAGACGCTTGAGCAGCGAGCGTCCGAAAGCGAACGCAGAGCCTCCGTGGCCGCCGGGCGCCGCCATCGCGTCGAGGCTGTCCGCGGGGAGCATCTCCGCCGTGGTGCGCGCGATCGCGAGCAGTCGCCTCCCGTGCGCTTCGGCGAGCTCCTGCTCGGACGAGCGGTAGATGGGCACGAGGACGAGAATGAGCGTCACCAGCACCGCGCCGACGCTTAACAGCGCGAGCTTGGAGCGGAACGACCAGGAGGTGGACCGGCGGGCGGGCTGCAACGGAATCGGGGGGGTCTGCGGAGTGAGCGTGGTCCCCTAGAGACGCAGTCCTGCGCGAGTTGGTAAAAATCGCCGAACCGTCGACCGGGGGTGCCAGCGGGGGTCCGCGGGAGCGATCTTTCACGGATTCACTGAGCTGCGCCGGAGGGCGAATGTACGAGGGGCTGATGGTCAGCGTGTCGGGCGTGCGGGGACGGGTCGGGGAGGCGCTGACCCCGGAAGTGGTCGCGCGATTCGCGGCGGGATTCGGCGGGTGGGCGCTCGCCGCCGGCCGGTCGAAGTCCGTCGTCGTCGGCCGTGACAGCCGCGTCTCGGGGCCGATGTTTCATCGCGTGGTCGTATCCGCGCTCCAGTCGGTGGGCGCGACGGTGATCGACCTCGGACTGACGACGACGCCCACGACGCAGCTCGCGGTGGAGCATCACCACGCCGCCGGCGGGATCATGATCTCGGCGAGCCACAATCCCATCGAGTGGAACGCGTTGAAGATGATCGGGCCGAGCGGGCTCTTTCTCGACGCCGTCGAGGGAACGGCGATGCGCACGCTGATGGAGAATGGCGTCCCGCGCGCGAGCTGGGACCGGCTCGGCGCGGTGCAGCCCGACGAGCAGGCGATCGATCGTCACGTGGACGCGGTGCTCGCCCTGCCGTTCATCGACGTGCCCCGGATTCGCGAGCGCGGGTTCCGCGTGGCGCTGGACACCTGCCGTGGTGCCGGGGCCGCGATCGTCCCGCAGCTGCTCGAGCGACTCGGATGCAAGACGACCTCGATCAATCTCGAGGCGGACGGGCGGTTCCCGCGTCCACCGGAGCCGGTCGCCGAGAACCTGCGCGAGCTGGAGCGACTGGTCCTCGACACGAAGGCGGACGTCGGGCTCGCGGTCGATCCGGACGTCGACCGGCTCGCGCTGGTGGCCGAGGACGGGCGGGCGATCGGCGAGGACTACACGCTGGCGCTCGCGGCGAAGCTCGTGCTCCGCTACCGGAAGGGGCCCGTGGTGATCAACCTCTCGACGAGCCGCGTCGTCGACGACGTGGCGCAGGCGGCAGGCGCGCCGGTGATCCGGGCCGCGGTCGGGGAGGTGAACGTCGCGACTCGCATGCGCAGCGAGCGCGCGGCGGTGGGCGGCGAGGGGAACGGGGGCGTGATCCTTCCCGAGCTGCATCTCGGACGCGATGCGCCGTTAGGCATCGCGATCCTCCTCCAGCTGCTGGCCGAGGAAGAGCGACCGCTTTCGTCGATCGTCGCGGATCATCCGCGCTACGTCATCGTGAAGGACAAGCTGGACCGCCCCGACGCCGCGCTGACCACGGTGTACGAGGCGCTGCGGTCGGCATTCCCCGGCGCGGACGCCGACACGCAGGACGGGCTGCGACTGGCGTGGCACGACCGATGGGTGCACGTTCGACCCTCCGGGACGGAGCCCATCGTGCGGGTGATCGCCGAGGCGCCGACGGCTGGAGAGGCGCGGGACCTCGTCGCGAGATCCCGGGTACCGCTGGACGCGCTCGGGCGCTGACGGCACAACAGGAATCGAGGCGAACGACCATGTGTGGGATCGTCGGATATGTCGGACCGCGCGTCGCGACGCCGGTGCTCATCGAGGGGCTGAAGCGACTCGAGTACCGCGGCTACGACTCGGCGGGTGTCGCGATCATGAACGGGAAGGGCGTCGAGCTCCGGAAGGCGGTGGGCAAGATCGCGGCGCTGGAGAGCGCGGTCGAAGGCAGTCCGATCGAAGGAATGACCGGGATTGCCCACACGCGCTGGGCGACGCACGGCGCGCCGAACGAGTGCAACGCGCATCCGCACCACGACTGCACCGGGACGATCGCGGTGGTGCACAACGGGATCATCGAGAACTACGGCGCGCTGCGCACGATGCTCCAGGAGCGCGGGCACACCTTCCTTTCGGAAACCGACACCGAGGTCCTCGCGCACCTGATCGAGGCGGCCTTCGAGGGGAGCCTCGAGGAGGCCGTCGCCGACTCGCTGCATCTCGTCGAGGGGACGTACGGGATCGCGGTGGTGAGCAGCAAGGAGCCGGGGAAGATCGTCGCAGCGCGGAAGGGAAGCCCGCTGCTGCTCGGACTCGGCGAGGGGGAGAACTTCCTCGCCAGCGACGTCGCCGCGATCCTCAAGTACACGCGCGACGTCGTGTACCTCGACGACGGCGAGCTCGCGGTGATCACCGCCGACAGCTACACCGTCTCCGACCTGCAGGCGGTGCAGCGCGAGAAGAAGGTCAGCAAGATCGACTGGGATCTCGACATGATCGAGAAGGGCGGCTTCGCCCACTTCATGCTCAAGGAGATCTTCGAGCAGCCCACGACGATCGAGAACACGATGCGCGGGCGCCTGGTGACGGAGGAGGGGTTCACGAAGCTCGGCGGCATCAACCTGTCGCGCGACGAGCTGCAGAACGTCGACAACATCGTGATCACCGCGTGCGGCACGAGCTGGCACTCGGCGCTGATCGGCGAGCTGCTGATCGAGGACCTCGCGCGAATCCCGGTCGAGGTCGAGTACGCGTCGGAGTTCCGCTATCGCAACCCGATCATCACCCCGCGCACCCTCTGCGTCGTGATCTCGCAGTCGGGCGAGACGGCGGACACGCTCGCCGCGATGCGCGAGGCGAAGCGCCGGGGGGCGAAGACCCTCGGCCTCGTCAACGTCGTCGGATCGACGATCGCGCGCGAGGACGACGGCGGGATCTACCTCCACGCCGGCCCGGAGATCGGCGTCGCGAGCACGAAGGCGTTCACGAGCCAGGTCGTCGCGCTGCTTCTGCTCACGCTCAAGCTGGCGCGCCGGCGCGACATGTCGGCGGCACGCGGCCGGGAGATCGCGCAGGCGATGGAGCGGCTGCCCGCACAGATCCGCGAGATCCTCGACCGCGCCGGTGAGATCGAGACGCTGGCCGAGCAGTTCAAGGACGCGTCGAATTTTCTCTATCTCGGGCGCGGCTACAACTTCCCGGTCGCGCTCGAGGGCGCGCTGAAGCTCAAGGAGATCAGCTACATCCACGCCGAGGGCTATCCGGCGGCCGAGATGAAGCACGGGCCGATCGCGCTCATCGACGCGAACATGCCGGTGGTGTTCATCGCGCCGCACGACGCCGTGTTCGACAAGGTCGTGTCGAACGTGCAGGAGGTGAAGGCACGCGGCGGGCGGGTGATCGCGCTGACGAGTCGCGAGGAGCCGACGCTGAAGAAGCTCGCGGACTACGAGTTCCGGATCCCCGAGACGCTGGACATGCTGTATCCGATCCTCGCCGCGATCCCGCTGCAGCTGCTCGCGTACTACATCGCGGCGAAGCGCGGGCTGAACGTGGACCAGCCGCGGAATCTCGCGAAGTCGGTGACGGTCGAGTGAGCGCGATCCTCGGCGCGGCGGTTCTGCTGCAGGTGGTCGCCACGTCGAAGCCCGCGGTCGCGCCGACGTCGGGGCGACAGCCCGACAGCAGCGCGGTCGCGCTGGACAGCCTCGTCCTGCCGGACACCGCCCAGGCGCGGCTCGCCTTCGACTTCGGGAGCGGAATCGGCGCGCCGGTGGTCGCGCGGAAGTTCGAGTTCGCGGTGACGAGCGCGCCGGCGGCGCCGGCACACAACCGCTCCCCGGCCTCGGCGCTGCTGCGCGTCGTCAGGCCGCCCGACACGCTGAGCGCCGAGCTCGCGAGGCGGGTGCTCGATGGCGGCCACATTCCCGAGGTGGCGATCCGGCTTCCGGGGCGCGACGGGCAACCGGGCTCGCTCGTGCACCTGTTCGACGTCCAGGTACTCTCGTCGAAGCTCGTCTCGAGCGAGGACAAGGCCGGGCTGATCGAGCGCCGGCTCGCGCTCGACGAATCGATCGACCAGCTGAGCGCGGAGCTGGACGAATCGCAGCGGCAGCTCGGGGTGACCGAGTCACTGCGCAAGCGCGACCTCTCGACGTCGCTGGAGCTGGCGCGGGCGCGTGCCGCGACCGGGCTGCTCACGCGCCGGCTGGCGATCCAGCGGCACCGGCTGGCGATGCTGATGGTGGAGCTGTCGCGCTGGACTCCCGTCGAGGAGGAGTCCGTCCTCACCGCGGCGCGCGTCGTCATCGACGACCGTTAGGCAGGGGGCCGTGCGAGTCCTCCTCCAGCGCGTCTCGCGTGCCGAGGTGCGGATACGCGAGGGCGGGAGCGTACGCGTCGCCGGCCGGATCGGGCGCGGCTTCGTGCTCCTCGTCGGCGTGACGCACGGCGACGGGGACGAGCAGGCGGCGTGGATGGCCGAGAAGGTGGCGGGGCTGCGTCTCTTCGCCGATGCCGCGGACAAGATGAACCTCTCCCTCGCCGACGTCTGCGGCGCTGTGCTGGCGGTCTCCCAGTTCACGCTCTACGGGGACGCGGCGAAGGGGCGCCGCCCCAGCTTCATCGACGCGGCGCGGCCCGAGACGGCGCGGCCACTCTACGAGCGTTTCGTCGGGTTCTTGCGGGCACAGGGGCTCCAGGTCGAGACGGGGGAGTTCGGCGCGATGATGGACGTCGAGCTGGTGAACGACGGGCCGGTCACCCTCTGGCTCGAGCGGTGACCTGGGGCACACGCGGCCCGAGCCCCGAACGCGACCCGAATTGTTGAACAAGTTCAAGATTGCTCTTGACGCGGTGGGCGGCGAGTGCAATTATTGAACGCGTTCAACAAGGAGCTCACATGTCGGTCGTCCTTCTGACCTACCCCGTCTACGTCCCGGTCAGCATCGCCATCACCGTCTGGGTGGGACGCACGCTCTACCGCAACGGCTACCGCTTCCTCGTCGACGTCTTCGGCGGCGACGAGGAGATGGCCCACTCGGTGAACCACCTCCTCGTCGTCGGCTTTTACCTCATCAACCTCGGCTATGTCGCCCTCAACCTGCGCGTCGAGGGCGAGTACTACACCGCGCGCTCGGGGGTCGAGGTCCTCGCCGGGAAGCTCGGCGGCGTGCTGCTCGGCGTGGGCGCGATGCACTTCTTCAACCTCTACGTCTTCTCGCGGATTCGCGCCCGCCACGTCGCGCCCCCGATCCCGCCGGTCCGACCCGATGCGCAGACGCGCGTCAACGCGAAGGCGGCCTGACCATGCGCGCCCTGACGGTTCTGTACGACCCGTCCTGCGAGTTCTGCCGCGGCGCGCGCGACTGGCTCGCCGCCCAGCCGAAGCGGATCGCCGTCGCCCTCGTGGCGGCGGGATCCGTGGAGGCGGAGCTGCTCTTCCCCGATCTCGATCACGAGGCCACGCTCGGGCAGCTTACGGCGATCGACGACGCCGGAAACATCTACCGGGACGAGAAGGCCTGGCTCACCGCGCTCTGGTGCACGCGCGACCACCACGGGATGGCGTCGAGCTTCGCCGCGACGCCGCTGCTCCCCGTGGCGCGCGCGGCGAGCGAGTGGGTGGGCCGCAACCGCGGGCAACTCGGCGTGCTGGGACGCCGGCTCGCCCGATGACCCGCAAGACCGCGACCCCGCGCGCGGGAAAGGGAGAACAGACACGGGCGAAGATCCTCGACGCCGCGCTCGCATTGTTCATGGAGCGCGGCTTCGAGGCGACGACGATGCGCGCCGTCGCCGAGGAAGCGGACGTCTCGCTCGGCAATGCCTACTACTACTTCGAGTCGAAGGAAGAGCTCGTCCAGGCGTTCTACGAGAAGAGCCATCAGGAGCATCTCGCCGCCACGGCGCCGCGGCTCGACGGGGAGCGCGACTTCCGGAAGCGCGTCCTCGCGACGCTCCATGCGAAGATCGATACCAGCGAGCCGTATCACCGGTTCTCGGGCGTGCTCTTTCGCAGCGCGGCCGATCCGCAGAGTCCCCTCAACCCGTTCAGCGGCGCGTCGAAGCGCGTGCGCGATGAGGCGATCGCGCTGATGGAGCGCGTCGTGGACGAGTCGTCGCTCGGACCCCCGGCCGATCTGCGTCGGGAGCTGCCCTATCTCCTCTGGCTCTACGAGATGGGCGTCATACTTTTCTGGATCTTCGACACCTCGCGCGAGCGACGACGCACGCGCGTGCTCATCGACCGCACCGTGCCCATCGTGACGCGACTCATCATCCTCGGCGCCAATCCGATCCTCGCCCCACTCCGGAAGGCGGTGCTGAGGCTGATTCGCGACCTCCGTGATGGGGACGCGCTGAGCGAAGCTGGGGCGCGATGAACATCACCCCGCGGGTCATCCTCGCGTCCTCCTCACCGCGACGCCGGGAGCTGCTCTCGCTGATCGGGATCGCGTACGAGGCACGCCCCGCCGACATCGACGAGTCGTACCTGCCCGGTGAGCGACCACTCGGCCACTGCGAGCGGCTGGCGCGCGAGAAGGCGCTCGTCATCGCGAGCACCGATCCCGAAGCGGTGGTGATCGGGAGCGACACGATCGTGGTCGTCGACGATCAGGTGTTAGGCAAGCCGAAGGACGTCGAGGATGCGAAGCGGATGCTCCGCATGCTGAGCGGGCGGGCACACACGGTTCTCACCGGGGTCGCCGTCGCGCGACGCGGCATCATCGCCAGCGGCGTGGAGTCCGTGAACGTGCTCTTCCGGGAGCTGGACGACGCGGAGATCGACGCCTACGTCGCGACGCGCGAGCCGATGGACAAGGCGGGCTCGTACGGCATCCAGGGGTTCGGCGCGACGATCGTCGCGCGAATCGAGGGCGATTACTTCGCGGTGATGGGGCTCGCGCTCGTCCGGATGGTCGGCCTGCTCGGCGAGGTCGGAATCCGCTACGAGTCCGGACGGCTGCTCGAGACGAGCCCCT
>DATAIN010000457.1:0-5684 GCA_036262635.1 Gemmatimonadaceae bacterium
GCTCGTCTGCAGCACGCCGGCGCGGGTCGAGCCGATCCCCTTCGCGTAGGCGAGCGCGTCGTCGAGCGCGTGCCCCGACGCGTCCTGGTGCACGGCGACGAGCGCGGGGACACCCGCGCCCTCGGCGTACAGCTCGCGGACCCGGTGACCCGGCGCCTTCGGCGCGACGAGGATCACGTCGATCCCCGGCCCCGGCGTGATCTCGCCGAAGCGGATGTTGAAGCCGTGGGCGAAGAGCAGCGTCTTGCCCGCGGTGAGATGGGGCGCGACCGATTCCTCGTAGACCGCGCGCTGCGTGTGATCGGGCGTGAGGATCACGATGAAGTCCGCCTCGCGCGCTGCCTCCTCCGGTGTCACGACGCGCAACCCCTCGGCGCTCGCCGACTTCCGGCTGCGCGAGCTCGCCGGCAGCCCGACGCGGACGTCGACGCCCGAGTCGCGAAGGTTGAGGGCATGCGCGTGCCCCTGGCTGCCATAGCCGATGATCGCGACCCGGCGGCCATCGAGGCGGTGAAGGTCGGCGTCGGCGTCGTAGTAGAGCGTGGTCATCGGGTGAGCTCCTCGGTGTGGGGTGCGGCTGGTGAATGATCGAAGCGGCGCATGACGTCCGCGAAGTGATCGAGAAGAGTCTCCTCGTACGGGATCTCGACGACGGAGAGCACGTCGACGAGGCGGGTGAACTGCTGCACGACCTGGTGGACGTCGGCCGCTTCGACGACGATGATCATGCGGCTCGTCGCCGAGTCTCCCGTTGCGCCGACGATGAGGCTCGAGACGTTGTAGTCGCGTCGTCGGATCAGTCCCACCGCGCGATAGAGCGCGCCGGGACGATCGTGCAGCTCGACGACGAGCGTGTGGCGGGTGACGGGCCGCATCATGGCCTCGCCGCGTACGCCGGCACGTGCGTGTGCGGGTCGACCATCATCTCGCCGATGCTGCGTCCCTGCGGGACGATCGGGAACACGTTCGCCTCGCGCTCGACGCGGAAGTCGACGACGACGACTCCCGGATGCGCCCACGCCTCGTCGACCGCGGCGTCCACTTCCTCGACGCGCTCGACGGTCATCCCACGCACCCCGTACGCCTCGGCGAGCCTGGCGAAGTCGGGACCGGAGAGCGGTGTCCCGCTGTAGCGCTTTCCCTCGAAGAGCTGCTGCCACTGGCGGACCATCCCGAGGTAGCCGTTGTTCACGATCGCGATCTTCACGTTCGTGATCCCCTCCTGCGCCATGGTGGCCAGCTCCTGGTTCGTCATCTGGAAGCCGCCGTCGCCGACGACCACCCAGATCGTCTCGTCGGGGAGCGCGACCGCGGCGCCTAACGCGGCGGGCACCGCGAAGCCCATCGTCCCCGAGCCGCCGCTCGTGATGTGGGTGCGCGGGCGCTGCCAGTCGAGCAGCTGCGCCGTCCACATCTGGTGCTGGCCGACGTCGGTCACGACGCGACTCGGCCCGTGTCGCTGCCGCGCCGCGTTGAGCGCGGCGCAGACGTCGTGCGGCTGCAGCGTCGCCGTATCGGGACGACGCCGGTACGACTGGCGCGGCTCGAAGGTCTCGCGCAGCGCGCGCACCTCGGCGTGCCAGTCGTCGAGCCGGGCTTCGTCCGCTTCCGACGGGATCGCGCGCAGCAGCGACGACAGCGCCGCGCGTGCGTCGCCGACGACGCCGACCGTCACGGGTACCAGCTTGCCGATCTCCGACGGATCGACGTCGACGTGGATCACCGCCGCATGCGGCGCGAAGGTCGAGGCCTTGCCGGTCACGCGATCGTCGAAGCGGCTGCCGACGTTGAGCAGCACGTCGCAGCGCTGGATCGCGCGATTCACGTGCACCCAGCCGTGCATCCCCGGCATCCCGAGGTTGAGAGGATGATCGTGCGGGAAGGCGCCGAGCCCGTGCAGCGTCGTGATGACGGGAACTCCCGTCCGCTCGGCGAGCGCGCGAAGCTCCGCGGTCGCGCCGGACTGGATCACCCCGTTCCCGGCCAGGATCAACGGACTCCGCGCCGACACGAGCAGCGACGCCGCGCGCGCGATCGCGTCGGCATCGATCGCCGCGCTCCGTCGGTCGGCATAGCCCGGCAGGTCGAGTCGCACGTCCCAGTCGGGGACGACGCTCGACTGCTGCGCATCCTTGGTCACGTCCACGAGCACCGGTCCCGGGCGCCCGGTGGACGCGATGTGGAAGGCCTCCGCGATCACGCGCGGGATCTCCCGCGCGTCGCGCACGAGGTAGCTGTGCTTCGTGATCGGGACGGTGATCCCGATGATGTCCGTCTCCTGGAAGGCGTCGGTGCCGAGCAGCGCGCTCGACACCTGACCCGTGATCGCGACGAGCGGGGACGAGTCCATCCACGCGTCGGCGATCGGCGTGACGAGATTGGTGGCGCCGGGGCCGCTCGTCGCGACGCAGACGCCGACGCGCCCGCTCGCCCGCGCGTACCCCTCGGCGGCGTGACCCGCACCCTGCTCGTGGCGGCAGAGCACGTGGTGCAGTTGATCCGCGTATTCGGGAAGCGCGTGATAGAAGGGCATGATCGCGCCTCCCGGGATCCCGAAGATCACGTCGACCCCCTGCCGGATCAGCGCCTCGCACAGGATCTGCGCACCGGTGCGCGTGTCGCGTTCGGTCGGTGCGTTCATCGGTCGGCTCCCGCGAAGACGGTGGCGCAGGGGGCGGCGTAGGTGGGAATGGTGCTCGGTGCGGGATGAGTGGGCGGAGTGCCGGGGATCGCGAGCACGGCACCCGTGTGCGCGCTCGTCACCATCGCCGCGTAGCGCGCGAGCCATCCACGCGTGAAGCGTGGCCGCGGGGCGCTCCACTCCCGCGCTCGCCGACCCAGCTCTTCCCCACTCACCTCGACGTCGAGCCGCCGCGCGACGAGGTCGATCGCGATCGTGTCCCCCTCGCGTACGAGCCCGATCGCCCCACCTTCGGCTGCCTCCGGCGAGACGTGACCGATGCAGAGCCCGCGAGTGCCGCCGGAGAAGCGGCCATCGGTGATCAGCGCGACCGAATCGCCGATCGGCATCCCCTTGAGGAGGCTGGTCAGCGCGAGCATCTCGCGCATCCCCGGGCCGCCGCGCGGCCCCTCGTTGCGGACGATCACGACGTCGCCGGCGCGAATGCCACCCGTGCGCGCCGCCACTGTCGCCGCCTCCTCGTTCTCGAAGACGCGCGCCGGTCCGCGGAAGCGCATCTCGTGCTGCGAGACCGCGCCGACCTTGATCACCGCGCCCTCCGGCGCGAGCGATCCGAAGAGCACGGCGAGCGCGCCGCGCTCGGAGTGGGGGTTGTCGATCGGCCGGATGCAGTCGGGGTTCGTCGTCGCGCTGCCGGCGATCGACTCGCCCAGCGTGCCGCCGCTGACCGTGCGAGCGTCGAGATGCAGCGCGTTAGGCTTGCGCGACAGCTCGGCGAGGATCGCCGAGACGCCGCCCGCGTGGTGGACGTCCTGCATGTGCCATTGCCGCTCGCCGTCCCAGGCCGGCGACACCTTCGCGAGATGCGGGGTGCGCTCGGCGACCTCGTTGAAGCGAGCGAGCGGATAGTCCACGTCCGCTTCGTGCGCGAGCGCGAGCACGTGGAGCACCGTGTTCGTCGAGCCGCCCATCGCGACGTCGAGCGCGACCGCGTTGTCGATCGCGTCGGCGGTGACGATGTCGCGGAAGGTGACGTCGTCGCGCACCATGCGCATCAGATGCTCGGCGGCGCGGCGCGCGAGGTCGTAGCGCGCCGGCGATGTCGCGAGGATCGAGCCGTTGCCGGGAAGCGCGAGCCCGATCGCCTCGCAGAGGCAGTTCATCGAGTTCGCGGTGAACATCCCGCTGCAGCTGCCGCAGGCGGGGCAGGCGTTGCGCTCCAGCTCGAGCAGTCGCGCGTCGTCGATCGTCCCCGCCGCGCGCTGGCCGACCCCTTCGAACACCGAGATGAGGTCGATCTTCCGTCCCTGCGAGTCCACCCCCGCGGCCATCGGCCCGCCGGAGACGAAGATCGTCGGGACGTTCGCGCGCGCCGCGCCCATCAGCATCCCCGGCACGATCTTGTCGCAGTTCGGGATGCAGACCATCCCGTCGAAGCAGTGCGCGCGGACCATTGTCTCGACGCAGTCGGCGATCAGCTCGCGGGAGGGCAGCGAGTAGTGCATCCCGTCGTGCCCCATCACGATGCCGTCGTCGACGCCGATCGTGTTGAACTCGAACGGGATTCCCCCCGCGGCACGGATCGCGTCCTTCACCGCCCGGCCGAACGCCTGGAGGTGCACGTGACCGGGGACGATGTCGACGTACGAGTTGCAGACGGCGATGAACGGTCTGTCCCACTCGCCGTCCTTCACCTGGCCCGTCGCGCGCAGCAGGCTGCGGTGCGGCGCGCGCTCCATGCCGCGCTTGATCGTGTTCGATCGCATGTCGCCTCTCGATGGGGGAAAAGCGACCGCGGCCCGTCCGGTATGGGACGGGCCGCGGCGTATCGAGAAGCGCGCGTCCCCTCCCGTGCGGAGGAGACGCGGTCGATGCGGTGTTACATCGCCAGTCTCCCTCGCACGCGAATAAGCTCCGTAAGCGAGACGGAGAGCGCGAGAAGCGAGAGGAGGACGAGCGACGCGAGGATCATTGCCGTGATGGCTGAGATGCGTTTCGGGTCGGCATGATACAAGATGCCGTGGGCGGAGCGCAAGTGCGAACCCGCCACCCCGAACGACGCGGCCGCTTGGCGAGCGACCGTCAGTGTCCCGCGCGCATCTCGCTTCGCGTCGCCGCGTGACTCGGGAGAGCGCCGAAACGAGAGACCCGGCAAGCTCTGTCGAGCCTGCCGGGTCTGTCTTGTGACTTCCCTCATCTCGTCTTATTGCCTTCGCGCGCCGATCGCGTGAAGTCTTCCAGTTCTGCGCTGCAAAGTGGCCAGGGACGGAATCGAACCGCCGACACGCGGATTTTCAGAACGGTGAGGGCCGTGGCTCGGCGCGACGTCACCCTGCGCGTCGTACCCCGAAAGTACACGCGAAACGGCCCGAAAACGCCTCAGGTCCCGCGACTTGTCCCGCGACTTGTTCCTTCGCACAACGCGCGGGTATTGATGCAGCAGCACCCCAACCCGACGGCCGGACGACCCCCGGAGCAGCTTTGGGGGTCAGGTCATCGGTCGTGACGCCGACGCCTTCATCGTGGCCGGATCCCCTGTTTCGAGGGACGGACCACTGTGCTCGAGCCGGCGGCGCGGCATCCGAACCGAGAAGGTGCTCCCCTTCCCGGGAACGCTCTCGACCGAGACGTCGCCACCCATCAGCTGGGCGAGTTGGCGAGTGATGGCGAGCCCCAGTCCCGTGCCACGTGACTGCGCCGCGCTCGGCGCGCCCGCCTGCCAGAACGAGTCGAAGAGTCGTTCGGCCTCTTCTGGCGTCACCCCCTTGCCGGTGTCGCGGACGCGGAGGACGATCGACCGCTCCTCCTCGGCGAGGCTGACTCGCACTTCGCCGCTCGAGGTGAACTTCACGGCGTTGCCGACGAGGTTGACCAGGATCTGGCGAAACTTCGCGGCATCGGTCGCGAAGAGCAGGGGTGCGTCGGGCAGGTCTACCACGAGTGCCAGCTTCTTCGTGTCGACGAGCGGCAGGAACAGCTCCGCCACCTCGCGCACGACGGCTGACAGGTCGACCTCCTCCAGCAGTACTCGACCGCGACCAGC
>DATAIN010000458.1:0-10911 GCA_036262635.1 Gemmatimonadaceae bacterium
CTCGTGGAGTAGGTCTCCGTGCGCGAACCCGGTCGGCCGGGGCGCGGGCTTCCCGCGGCCGGACCCGTCCCGAACGATGCGCCGACCGCGCCGCCTCCACTCTCGGTGGCGTCGCGCGCGTGGTCGCCCTTCTCGCAGGCACCGGCGATCACCAGCGTGGACGAAAGGATCGCGAGCAGCTTTCTGGTCTGGCGCATCAAGGTGTGTCCGGGTTCGAGTCGGTGGTGTGCTGACCTGCGTACGACCGGAGGACGCCTCCGGACCGAACGCTTGCACACCACCGGGAACGCCCGCCCCCTTCAGGGTTATCTTGTTCCCACACCTTCGACCGACCGTCCACGCCCATGTCCCGTCTTCGTCTCGCCGCGGCGCTCGCCGCCCTCGGCGCCGCCGCGGCACCCGCCGCCGCGCAGCGCCAGACTGTCTCCGCCACCTCGGCCGTCTCGGCGCCGATCAGCGACGTCCGCTACGAGGTCGCCTTCGACACGGCGAGCGCCTCGTCGCGCATGCTCCGCGTCACGATGACGTTCGCGACCAGCGGCAGCGCGCCGGTGGTGCTCTCGCTCCCCGCGTGGACGCCTGGCGCGTACGAGATGAGCTGGTTCGCGAAGTGGGTCTCCAACTTCGCGGCGACCGGGGACGGCCGCGAGCTGCAGTGGGACAAGGTGGACTTCGACACCTGGCGCGTCAGGCCTAACGGCGCGAAGCGGGTGACGGTGAAGTTCGACTTCCTCGCCGACTCGCTCGACAACGCGATGGCGTGGACGCGCCCCGACTTCGCACTGTTCAACGGCACCAACGTCTTCATGTACCCGGAGGGGCGTGGCTTCGAATGGCCGGCGACGGTCACCGTCCGCACCCAGCCCACCTGGTTCGTCGCGACGGGGATGACGCCGGCCGCCGGGGGCACCACCGGGGGCGCGGGGACGCGCAGCTTCACCGCGCGCAACTACCACGACCTCGTCGACATGCCCTTCTTCGTCGGCGCCTTCGATCTCGACAGCGCGCGCGTCGGCGGGGTGTGGGCCCGCCTGGCGACCTACCCGAAGGGGTTCGTCGCCGGCCGCAACCGGACCGACGCGTGGAGCTTCATCCAGCGCGCCCTCCCGCCGGAGATCGCGGTGTTCGGCGAGGCGCCCTTCTCGACCTACACCGTGATGCAGATCGCCGACTCGTCCTTCGGCGGGGCGAGTGGGCTCGAGCACCAGAACTCGCACGTCGACGTGATCTCGCCGTACGCGATCGGCAATCCGTTCATGCCCTCGCTCTACGCGCACGAGATCTTTCACGCCTGGAACGTGAAGCGCCTGCGCCCCGCCGACATGGTGCCCTACCGTTATGACCAGCCGCAGCCGACCACCTGGCTCTGGGTCAGCGAGGGGATCACCGACTACTACGCCGATCTCGCCCTGGTTCGCGGCGGCATCGTCGACAGCACGGGGTTCATCGAGACGACGTCCGGCAAGATCACCGAGGTCGGCGACGCGCTTCCCGTCGCGCTCGAGGATGCGTCGCTCTCGACCTGGATCCACCCGACCGACGGCACCGGGTATCTGTACTACCCCAAGGGCTCCCTCGCCGGCTTCATGCTCGACATCATGATCCGCGACGCAACCGACAACCGCCGCTCGCTCGACGACGTCATGCGCGAGCTGTACACGACCACCTACAAGCGCGGCCGCGGCTTCACGGGCGCCGAATGGTGGGGCGCGGTGAGCCGCGCCGCCGGGGGCCGCAGCTTCACCGACTTCGAGGCGAAGTACATCGACGGGCGCGAGCCGTATCCGTGGGCGACGCTGCTCCCCCTCGCGGGAATGCGCTTCCTCACCGACACGATCCGCGAGCCGCGACTCGGCGTCTTCACGCAGGTGGACAGCGCCGGCGTTCGCATCACCAGCGTCTCCGAGGGCGGTGCCGCCGCCGCGGCCGGCGTGCGCACCGGCGACATCCTCGTCTCGGTCGGCGACATCAAGGTCGCGGACGCGAACTTCGGCGACAACTTCCGCGCGAAGTACCTGAGCGCGGCGGAGGGGAGCGCCCTGCCGATCCAGATCCGCCGCGGCGGGCAGACGCTGAACCTCAGCGGCGCGCTCCGCTTCGCCTTCCGGACGCAGAGCCGCGTCAGCATCGACCCCAACGCCTCGCCGAAGGCCGCCCGCATCCGCGCCGGTATTCTGCACGGGACGACGGACCGGTAGGGGACGGGGTGGGGACGGGGTGGAACCCGTCCCCACCCCGTCCCCGCTTCTACGCGAGCGGGTTGCGCGGCATCCCGCCCGCCGCGGCGAGGCGCATGCGGAGGTCGTCGAGCGCGAGCCGCCAGCGCTCGTCGTCGCCCTGCGCCGAGCGGCGATCGGCGAGCTGCGAGCTCGTCGTCACGAGATCGAGCGCGCGCGTCGCCAGCACGAGCATCTCGAGGTCGGCGTCGCCGCGAAGGGGTCGCGGGCCACCGACCGCGGCCACCCACGCGCGTCCAGCGGGAGGGAGTGATGGGCTCGCGCGATCGTGGAGCGCGGCCACGAGCTCGGCGGCGGCGAGGGCGATCTGCGCCCGCCGCGGCTCGATGAAGGGATCGGGCGCGTCGGCGACGCTCCGCAGCACGCGATCGACGGGCGCGGTCCCCTGCGCCGGATCGAGATCGCCGAGCCAGAGCAGCGCGTCGTCCGTCGCGGACCCCTCCACTCCCCAGATTCCCATCGCCCTCGCGCCTGAGTGTGAGACGAGGCGCGGAAGCTAGCGGTGCAGGTCGCCGGCCGCGAGGCGTGGGGTGCGCTCCTTGCGTTCGATCGCTCCGGGCGCGGGTGCCCGTCACGACTTCACGCGGGAGCACAGCACATGTCGGAGAGAAAGCAGCCACACAACGGACGCGATACCTCGGGCCAGTTCAAGGTCAAGCAGGCCGACGTCGAGGACCTCCGCACCGAGCCCGATGGCGAGGAGTACGTACGTGACGACGTCCGCCTCGGCGGCGCCGTCGAGGACACCGGTGCGGGCGCGGGACAGCGCGGCGAGCGCATCGGCGATCTCGTCGAGGAGAACCGCGCGAACGTCGAGCGCATCGCGGAGCGCGACGAGCGCGACGGCTGATCTACGGCCAGGAGGCAGGCCTCAGGGGCCGCACGACCACTACCATGAGTCTTGCGTCAGGGGCAGAAGTCATATGTCATGCGTCAGGGTGAACTGCGGTAACTGCAGGTAACTGCAGTCAACGCCGTTCACCCTGATTTCTGACGCGTGTCTTCTGCCCCTGACGCAAGCCTCATGGCCGTGGCAGTTCCAACTCAGACGACCGTCGCGGGAGCGACGCGATCCTCGTAGCGGTAGCGCGACAGCCCCCAGATGATGAGCAGCGCGATGCCCATCCCGATGTAGAACCGCCGCGCGCCGAAGGTCCAGTGCCGCATCAGGGGGACCGCGATGAACAGGATCCCGAGCAGGAGCTCGAGCGCGCCATGCAGATGGAAGGCGATGGGACGCCGCGCGCCGCCGGGAAAGTGCGTCAGCAGCGTGACCACCAGGTGAACGACCGCGAGGCAGTACGCGAGCACCGCGGTGTTGCCATGCAGGTTGAAGACGAGTGGCGCGACCGCGAACACGACCACCGCCAGCCAGTCGAGGATGCGGTGCACTCCTGGGGGAATGATGCCCATCGGCGAGCCTCCGTGAGGTCGGGGATGGTTGAGGCTGTGACAGCAGCGCCCGCGGCGCAAGAGCGCGCGAGCCCGCGGCCGTTCCGCGTCCGCTAGACCGTCCGGATGGTCACCGCGCTGAGCACCGCGCGGCCGGTGATGCGCACCGACGGTCCCACCGCTCGCGCGCGCCCCACGGGGGTCCGGCACTCGAAGGAGCCGAGGATCCCGATGCCGTGGCTCTCGACGTGGACGCCGCTCGGGAGCGTGATCTCGACGTTGCCGGCCACCGCCTCGATCGCGATCTCGGACGCGCCCGGCGCGAACGACGCGTCGCGCAGATCGAGCTCCGCATTGCCCAGCACGACGCGGATGTCGAGCCGCCGAGGCAGCTCGATCGCTCCGGCGCGCTCGAGATTGCCGAGCACAACTTTGAGCTTCTTGCGCGGCGGGACGGAAGAGACGATCGCCGGCGGTGACGGCTGCGGCGCGGCGCGAAGATCTTCCGCCAGCGCGATCAGCTCGTGCGGGGTCGACGCGGTCCAGACCAGCGCGACCCGCCGCTCGAACTCCTCGAGCGAGAGCGCGTCCTCGGCGAACCGCGCCGCGAGAAAGTCGGCGACCCGATCGCGGACCTCGGGCGTCAATGGCGCCGTGGCGGGGTCGGGAAGCGCGGGAGGACGGGGGGTCGAGCGATCGGGCATGAGCGAGGCCGCGAGGACGCCGCTCAAGCTACGAGCGCCGTGCCCGCCCCGACAGGGCGCGTGCCGGGGTGAGCATCGGCACGACTACAGATGGTGCGAGAAACCATTACGGATTTGTCACTTTGACGCGGTCGCCTCTCAGGGTCGCGCTCGCATTACTTTTCCGATGTGCGCATTCTCGTCATCGAAGACGACCCCAGCGTCTCCCGCCTGGTCCGCCTCATTCTGGCCGAGCAGGGCTACGTCGTCGACGTCGCGAACACGGCCGAAGACGGCCGGGCGATGGCGCTGGCCACCGACTACGACGCCATCGTGCTCGACCTCGAGCTCGGCGACCGTCACGGAAGCGAGGTTCTGGCCGCGCTCCGCGCCGCGGGGAAGCTGACGCCGGTGCTCGTGTTGACGGGGCGCGACGACGACGAGAGCATCGTCCGCTCGCTCGATCAGGGGGGCGACCAGTACGCGGTGAAGCCGGTCTCGAACGAGGAGCTTCGCGCGCGGGTGCGGGCACTGGTGCGCCGCGGAGCGACCTCGCGGACGCTCGAGCAGCTCTCGGTCGGGAACGTCACCGTCAACCGGTTGAGCCGTCGCGTGCGCGTCGGCGACCGCGATCTCGCGCTGACGCCGAAGGAGCTCGCGCTGCTCGAGCATCTCATGCTGCGCGCCGGCGAGGTGGTGACGCGCGCCGAGCTGCTCGAGAAGGTGTGGGACATGCACTTCGACCCCGGCTCGAACGTCGTCGACGTCCACGTCACCCGGCTGCGGCGAAAGCTCGAGCAGGCCGAGGGAACGGTCGCGATCGTGGCGCGGCGCGGGTTCGGCTTCGTGCTGCGGGGCGAGGATGCGGCAGGCTCGAACCCGGCCGCCTCGCGCGAGGAGCCGCCGAGCCGCGCCTAACGGCCGGAAAGGTCGTAGATGATGCGCGTCCCGCGGCCGTAGCCTTCGTCGCTGGCGCCGATGACCAGCCGCCCGTCGCCCTTGCCGAGGATGAGGAGCACCACGTCGTCCTCGACGATGTCCCACCCGCCGCGATGCGCGGGGTCGCGGTAAAAGCTCATCACCGCTGCCGGGGAGTCGGTGGTGTGCATCAGGTACGTCTCGCCGTGGCTCGCGCGCAGCCGCTCGACCGACGCGCGCGCCTTCGCCGTGTCTCCCTGGAACGCGAGCATCATCGGTTCCAGAGAGAGCGGGCGCACCGCGTCCTGCGGATCGTCGGCGCCGGGGTAGGGCGCGACCAGCCGCGCGATGCGCGACTCGACCGCGCTCGTCACACGATAGTGCCAGATCGTGAACGGTAGCAGCAGCGCGACGCCGACGAGCAGCGCGGAGCCGCTCCGCCAGCGCAGCACGCGGCCGACCCACCCGCGCGGGGTGTTCAGCATGCTCCAGAAGCCGAGGGCGAGCAGCGCGACGACGGCGACGATCCAGGCCATGCTCTCCAGACGACGCAGCGCGCGGCCGCGTCAATCGGCGGGTGCGATATCCGAAAGCGGAGCGACAGCGGGGGCACGGCCGCGCGCGCGTCGCCAGAGCGCGTATGCGGGAAGCCCGCTCGCGATGATGAGATACCCGATCCCCGAGGTCGCCGGTGCCAGATAGACCAGATCCACAGACAGCACGAGGGCGAGCGCGACGTAGATCGCGGGGGTGAGCGGATACCCGAAGGTGCGATACGGGCGGTCCGCGGCCGGGGCGCGCCGCCGCATCGCGACGACCGCGTACGCCATCAGCGCGAACATCACCAGCTCGCCCGGGACGATGTACTCGAGGAGCTGCGTGTAGACGTTGCCGAACGTCGTCGCGCCGGTGACCGCGTCGCGCGAGACGGAGCGCGGCAGGACGAGGAGCGCGGCCCACGCCGCCTGCGCCACGAGCGCCCCCGCGGGGACTCGCCGCGCATTCAGCCTCGCCACGCGCTCGAAGAACAGGCCGTCGCGCGCCATGGCGTACGAGACCCGCGCTCCCGCGAGGATCAACCCGTTGTTGCAGCCGAAGGTCGAGATCATGATCGCGAGCGCCATCAGGGTGACGCCGGGGCTGCCTAACGCGACCTGCATGGCGGCGGTCGCGACCCGGTTCTGCGGGGCGCCCTGGATGCCGGCGAGGGGCAGCGTCACGACGTACGCCAGGTTCGCGAGCAGGTAGAGCGCGACGACGATCCCGCAGCCGATGAGCAGCGAGCGGGGAAGGTTGCGCCGCGGATCGCGCACCTCGCCGGCGGCGAAGGTGACGTCGTTCCACGCCGACTGCGCGAAGAGCGGGCCGACCATCGCGCGGCCGAGCAGCATCGCGAGCGCGAGCCCACCCGCGGCGGCCAATCCCGGCTGTGCCGCGGCCGCGCTCCATCCGTTGGCCGCGGGACTCCACCAGGACGATGTGAACGCCGCGGCGCGAGCGTTCCAGCCGAGCGTCAACCCGATCACGATGAGCCCGAGCAACGCGGCGGTCTTCGCCACGGTGAAGGTGTTCTGGATGATCTTCGCGGTGCGCAGGCCGCGCGTGTTCGCCCAGGTCAGCACCGCGATCGATGCGATCGCGAGCGCCTGCTGCGTGGAGAGACTCACCGCGTAGCGCCCGAGGACGATCGGCTGCACGAGATAGTGCGTCCCCGAGATCCACGGGACGAGCACGCCGGTGAAGTTCGCGAACGCCACGGCGACCGCCGCGATCGTCCCCGTCCGCATCACCAGCGCCATCGCCCAGCCGAAGAGGAAGGCGGTCGCCGGACCGTACGCCTCGCGGAGAAACACGTACTGCCCGCCGACCCGCGGCATCATCGCCGCCAGCTCGGCGCAGCAGAGCGCGCCGGTGATCGTCATGACCCCACCGAGCGCCCAGGCGACGAGCAGCCATCCGGGCGAGCCGACCAGCCGCGACGACTCCGCCGACACGATGAAGATCCCGGAGCCGATCATCGATCCGACGACGAGGAGCGTCGCGTCGGTGAGCCCGAGGCCTCGCGCGAGCGCCGGCTCGGCGCGCTCGCTCGCCGCTTCGGTGCGCTCGCTCACGACCGCACGCTCCGCGCGTCGCCGCGCCCGGGCGCGACGACGCCGATCCCCGCTGCGCGCAGCGCCTCGCGCAGCTCCCGTGCGTGATTCGCGGCGCCCGGCGTGTCGCCGTGGATGCAGATCGTATCCGCGCGAACGCGCACCTCCGTGCCGTCCAGCGCGACGACACGACCCTCGCGCACCATGCGAACCGCCTGCGAGACGGCGTCGCGCGGGCTCTCGATCACGGCGCCGGCGTCCCCACGCGGCACGAGGGAGGCGTCGCGCATGTACCGACGGTCGGCGAACACTTCCTCTGCTGCCGTGAGGCCGGCGTCGCGCGCCGCGGCGACGAGCGCGCTCCCGGCGAGCCCGAATAGCACCAGCCCGGGATCGACCGCGTGCACGGCGCGCGCGATCGCGTCGGCGAGCGGCCGGCGCTTCGCGGCCATGTTGTACAGCGCGCCGTGCGGCTTCACGTGCTGCAGCGCGGTGCCGCGCGCCGCCGCGAACCCCGCGAGCGCGCCGACCTGGTAGACGACGAGGTCGTGCACTTCCTCCGGCGAGAGCTCGATGCTCCGGCGGCCGAAGCCCTGCAGGTCGGCGAAGCCGGGATGCGCGCCGATCGCCACTCCCCGCTCGAGCGCGAGCTCCACGGTGCGACGCATCATTCCCGGATCGCCGGCGTGGAAGCCGCACGCGATGTTGGCGGAGGTCACGTGCTCGAGGATGGCGGCATCGTCGCCCATCGCCCACGAGCCGAAGCTCTCCCCCATGTCGCAGTTCAGATCGACGTCAGGCATCCGCGAAGCTCAGGGCGGGAAGGACAGCGCTCGCCGCAGGGCGGCGATCGCACGCTCGCGCTCAAGGTACAGCCGCTGAGCATCGTCGAGCGAGATCCCGGTGAACCGGATCGGATCCCCGGGGCGCAGCTGCGCCACCTTGCCGAGATCCACCGTCGCGACGTGGCCGAGCACCGGGTAGCCGCCCGTCGTCTGGTGATCGGCCATAAGGACGATCGGCGCTCCTCCCGGCGGAAGCTGCACCGTCCCCATCGTCGCGCCCGACGACAGCAGCTCGGGAACCGCCGCGCCGCCGAGGCGCGGCCCCGTGAGGCGGCAGCCCATGCGGTCGGAATCGGGCGAGACGCGAAACTCCTCGCCGAGCAGCGTGGCGCGCGCCGCGTCGCCAAGGGCGGCGAGCATCTCGCTGGGCACCAGCCTGACATTGCCGTCGTACACCGGCCGCTGGGCGACGGGCAGGGAGCGGCGGGCGCGCGACTCTCCCGGTACGCTGGCCTGCAACACATCTCCGCGGCGGAGAGCCCGACCATCGAGCCCGCCGATCGCCGCGGGGAGATACGTGCTGCGGCTCCCGAGCACGGCCGGCACCTCGATGCCGCCCGCGATCGCGATGTACGCACGGCAGCCGTCGCGCGCGGCTCCCAGCTCGAGCGTCGCGCCGGCGCTCACGGCGACCGCGCGCCAGGGAGCGAGCGCTTCGCCGTCGAGCGTCGCGCCGAAGTCCGCGCCGCCTAACGCGACCGTCGTCGCGCCCGCGAAGCGGAGCGCGGGTCCGAGGAGCGTCGCCTCGAGCAGCGCCGCGGACTCGAGATTGCCGACGAGCAGATTGGCCAGCCGCGCCGCGTGCGCGTCCATCGCCCCCGCCTCGGGAACGCCCTCGCGCTGATGACCGAGTCGGCCGAGATCCTGGATGGTCGTGAGCGCGCCGGCGCGGAGCACCTCGACGTTCATCGGGCCACCAGCGCGTCGAACTCGCGGCGCGTGACGACACGGAAGCGCACGCGGTCGCCGACGTGGAGGAGCGAGGGCGATTCGCGACGCGCGTCGAAGAGGCGCAGCGGGGTGCGCCCGATGAGCTGCCATCCACCGGGCGACGCGATCGGGTACACACCCGTCTGCGCCCCGCCGATCCCGACACTTCCCGCCGGGACGCGCGTCCTCGGCTCGGCGCGCCGCGGTGTCGCGAGCCGCGCGTCGAGTCCGCCGAGGTAGGGAAACCCGGGGACGAAACCGATCATGTGCACCACGTATTCGGCGGCCGAATGCAGCCTCACCACGTCACGGCTCGACATCCCGGTGTGGCGCGCCACCTCCTCGAGGTCCGGGGCCAGCTCTCCCTCGTAGCAGACGGGAATCTCGACCAGCCTTCCCGGCGCAGCAGAGACGGCGTCGACCCCGTCGAGGAGAGAGGCGACCGTGCGTGCGAGCGCGACGTGCGGAAGCTCGGCACCCACCATCGCGACGCGCAGAGGCTCGTAGTGCACGGTGATACTCGCGAAGCCGGCGACGACGTCAGTGATCTCGCCCGACGCGCCGCCGAGCCGCGCGAGCGCCCCCTGCACTCGCTGGAACGTCGCGTCGTCGATCCGGTCGCCGAGCGTCACGACCAGCGCGCGGTCGCCGAAGGGGGCGATCCGCGGAAGGACGACGCTCATGGTCGCGCTGCGCGAACGGGTGAGCGCGGCGCGCCCACCCGTTCGCGAACAGTGTGCATCGCGGAAGTCGTCAGGGGGTCGGCGTCTTCGGCCGGCCGTCGGCGTCGAGCAGCACCACCTGGCCGACGCCGAGCTCCTTGATCCCCTGTTCGACCTTCGCCCGGTCGCCGATGACCACCCACACCAGATCGTTCGGCGAGACGAGCTTCTTGCCGATCGCGTTCACCTGCGCGTCCGACGCATTCCGCACCTGCTCGGCGTAGGTGGCGTAGTAGTCGTCGGGGAGACCGTAGGTCACGATCTCGCCTAACGCTCCGCCGACCGCGCTGCCGGTCTCCCAGCGGCCGGCGAGGGTCTTGATCTGGCGATCCTTCGCGTCGCTGATCTCGGCGGCGGTCAGCGGGCGGTCGTTCACCGCGCCGGTGACCTCCTTGATCGCTTCCTGCAGCGACTCCTTCGTCTTGTCGGTCTGCACCGGGGCCATCACCATCCAGAGACGCTGGCCGCGCGCGGCGATGGGGAAGCTGAACGAGCCGTACGACCAGTGCTTGTTCTCGCGCAGGTTCATGTTGATGCGCGAGACGAACGCTCCGCCAAACGCGTCGTTGAAGATCTCGAACGGCACGTAGTCGGCGTCGGCGCGCGGGGTGATGAGCTGGCCGGCGAGCACGTACGACTGCTCGGCGCCCGGGCGGTCGAGGAGGAACACCGACTTCCGCGCCCGGTTCTGCACCGTCGCGACGTTCTTCGCCGGGATATCGCCCGGCTTCCACGTCGCGAAGGCGCGCTCGAGCTTCGCGGTGAGCTCGGGCATCGTGATGTCACCCACCGCCACCACCGTCGCGTGGTTCGGCTTGAACCAGGTGCGATGGAAGCTGGCCAGATCCTCGCGCGTCATCGCCTGCACCGACGACTCCGTCCCGCTCCCGGTGAGCGGCTGGCCGTAGGCATGGCCCGCGCCGTACACGAGCAGCGGCAGAACGCGAAGTCCCATCGTGAACGGCTGCACCTTCTCCTGCTGGATGTTGGCGAGGGTGTTCTGCTTGACGCGATCGAGGTCGCTCTGCGGGAAGGAGGGGTGCAGGATCACGTCGCTGTAGATCGCGAGCGCCGGGTCGAGCTTGTCCTTC
>DATAIN010000459.1:0-3132 GCA_036262635.1 Gemmatimonadaceae bacterium
GTGTGCCAGCTGAAGCGCAGCTCCTTCTCGCGTGCCATCGGCTCGACCATCACCGCCGTCTGCTCGACGATCTCGTCGATCCGACAGAGCGTCGGGCGGACGTCCTCGCGTCCCGCCTCCAGCCGCGAGAGGGTGAGCACCTCGTCGATCAGAACGAGCAGGTGCTGGGCGCTCACGCCGATGCGGGCGAGCTGTGCTCGCTGGCCGGCGGTGGCCGGGTCGGGGATTCCGTCGAGGAGCAGGCTGCTGTAGCCGAGGATCGCGTTGAGCGGCGTCCGCAGCTCGTGACTCATCGTCGCGAGGAAGTCGCTCTTCGCGCGGCTCGCCTGCTCGGCCGCGGCGCGCGCGGCGCGCTCGGCCTGATGCAGCCGCGACCGGGTGATCGCGTCCGCGGCGATCCTGCCTAACGTTCGGACGAACTCGCGCTCCTCGCGCGGGAAGTCGCGCGGCGTCCCGAAACGGAGCACGAACGCGCCGAAGTTCTGCCCCCCGGTCGTGAGCGGCGCCGCGATCACCGCCCGTACTCCCGCTTCCGCGAACGCCGGCGCCGCCTCGGGGAAGTGCGCGACGATCTCCTCCGTGTTTCGGACGACCACCAGCTCGCCGGTCCGGGTCGCCTCGCCCACCGGCGTCCGGTCGTCGATGGGCAGGTTCCAGCCGTCCTTCGTGATCGGCGCCGGGACGTTCAGCGCGCCGCTCACCTGCAGCCGACCCGTCTGCTCGTCGAGCAGCGCGACCGCTGCCGAGATCGCGCCGAGCGCCGCCGCCCCCTCGCGCGCGATCAGCCCCGCGAGCTCCGATTCTCCGCCGCTCGCGTTGGCGAACGCCTCCGTCGCCCGCTGGAGCCGCGACGCGCGATCCTCCGCCTGCTCGGCGCGCGCCCGCGCACGCTCCGCCTGGTCGCGCGCGTCCAGCTCACGTGCCAGCATCTGCTCGCGCTGCATTCCCGCGGCGCGCACGATGTGCGCGCCGCGCATCACCAGCGCGATGAGCAGTCCCATCACGATCAGCACGAAGAGCGCGATCCCATTCTCGCGCGACACGAGGTCGATCGCCCGCGCATGGATCAGCAGCCATCCGAGCACGATCGGCGCGAACAGCATCGCGACGAGCAGCTGTCGCGCGAGCACGCCTTCCGTCCCCGCGGACATCAGCAGCCCGATCCCGCTCCGGCTCGGCCGCGCAAAGAGGATCCCCGTGTTGAGCGCCGCGAACGCGACCGCCGTGGCGAGCGCCATCCCCGAGGCGCGATCCATCGCGTAGAGCGGATGCGCCCCGTACAGGTACCCGATCAGCGCGAGGACCGCGACCGTCAGGCCGAGCCCCGAGAGGATGACGCCCAGCGGCAGGTATCGCCCGACTCGCCGATCGATGAGCAGCAGCGCGCTGCCGGTGAGCATGAAGGCGACCGACGAATTCGGCGCCATCCGCCCCGGCGGCTCATATGGATACGCGCGAACCGATTCGCTGAAGAGGAGCAGATCGATCCCCGACGAGACGCCCGTCGCGTACTCCACGGCGGTGAGCAGCCCCACGGCGAAGACGATCCCGGCGAGCACCCGGCTCGCGACGCGCCCGCGACGGTCGTCCGCGCGATGCACGCGCAGGAGCAGCGCGATGCCGCCGAGCGTGAAGCACGTCGCGGTGTTCGGCAGCATGACGTACGCGCCGGGCAGGAGCCGGCGCAGCGCGTCGATCCCCGACACCCAGCCGAGCAACGCGAGCACGCCGAGCGTCAGCGCGAGCGAAGCAGCCACGGTGGCGATCCGGCGAGTGCGCGGGGTTCCGAAATCCGTGCTCGTCTCGAACATCGAGGTCAAGGCTACACTTTGGGAGGGAGAGGCGCCACGCAGCTCTCTCGTCTCGTTCGCTTCCCCTGCATGCAGGGCGACGAGAGATCCTGAGAAACCGCGATGGGAGACTGGAGAGACAGCGAGCGGACTGCGACGGGAGACGAGAGTCGGACTCGTAAGAGATGAGAGCGGGTCGGACGGGCGTCTCTCGTCCTCTCTGCTCTCTCGTCTCCCATCCTCCTCTCGTCTCTGTTCTCCCATCCTCCTCTCCTCTCCCGACGAGAGATCGGAGTCACTCTCGTCTCCAAACGCGGTTTCTCAGGTTCTCTCGTCTCCTCATGAGCACCCGACCCGCCTCACCAGAAACCCGTTGGGGTGAGTGTCGTCTCCCGCGGGGCGAACGCCGCGGACCCCGAGGGGGTGCGCCCGGATGGTTGTCGTGATCGCAGAGTGCAGGACGCACTCGCTCACGAACGACTCAACCCGAGGATTCGATCCATGCGCCGCCCCATCTCCCTCCTGACGCTCTCCCTCTCCGTCGTCGCCGGCGCCTGCGCCGACAGCACGGCACCACGCGGTGAAAACGTCTCGATCTCGCTCGCGACGAACACCGCCGCCGCCGCCGCGCCCGCCGCGAGCGCCGTCATCGAGCGCGTGCCCATCACCGGCAACGGCCACACTCTCAGCCTCACCTCGATGGCGCTCACGGTCGCGGACCTGCGCCTCGAGCACCGTGGACATCAGGGTGCCGACGATGGCACCGTCGGAAGCGACGACGTTCTCTTCGCGGGGGGACCGCTGACGATTCCTCTCCCCGTCGATGGTGGCGTGGTGACGCTGTCGAGCCGCGCGCTGCCCGCCGGCACCTTCTCGGAGGTCGAGGCGGAGCTCGAGTCGCTGCATCTCGCCGGGAGCTACGACGGGACGGCGTTCGACGTGGCGGTCGAGCTCTCGCACAGCCTCGAGCTCACGCTCGATCCGCCGCTCACGACGACCGGCAGCGCCGACCAGAACGTGACCGTCTCCATCGACTTCTCCGCGTGCTTCCGCGATGCCGCGGGCTCGCCGGTCGATCCGCGAACGCTGACGGACGGGGGTAGCGGCGCGCGGCGCGCCTTCCGTGATTGCGTCGCGAACCGCACCCGTGCGTTCGAGGATCGTGATCGCGACGGCCACGAGGGCGCCGACGATCATCAGAGCAGCGAAGCGGGCGACGACCACGGCAGCGACGGCTGACGCGAACGGAAGCCCGGCTCACTGACGATCCGGCGGAGAGGGACGAGTGACCCTCTCCGCCGGATCGTTCGTCGCCGTACCGACCGCGTGCGCAGGAACGCGC
>DATAIN010000460.1:0-3097 GCA_036262635.1 Gemmatimonadaceae bacterium
CGTACCGACGATGGCGTCGGGCGTGGGCGCGGTAGGATTGTCATCGCCGCCGCCGCACGCCGCGGCGATCAGGGTGAGCGCGGCAAGCGCGCCGAGCAGGGCGCGGTTGCGCATGGTGCAGCTCCGTCAGGAAAGGTGTGCACCGGGCGCAAGAGGCGCGCCGGGGTACACGCCAACGTAGCCCCTCGTCGAGGGGAAACGCCAGCGGCCCCGGGCGCATCATCATCGTGACGGACGGCGCCTAACGGTCGCCGCGTCAGCGGGTACGAGGCGCCAGTGAACGTCAACATCTGGGAGATGAGCCACCCCGAGAAGCGGCGGCTGCGCATCGACGACCTCCCACTCGCTCCTCACGGCCTCGCGCACAAGATCGTCACCCACATCGGCGTGAATACCGTGGAGTCGGGATTTTCGTTACGCGCCTCGACCTGCCACGCATCGTAGAGCTGGCCGGAAGCGTCGGTGAGCGGCTGAGACTTCGTCACACGCATCGTGGCGCCGGCCGCGCCGAAATCCACTCCGCCAGAGATGATGTGGGCGCCGGTGAGGCAGTAGACCGTGAGGCTGGAGCTCGTTCCGCCTCTGATGCTGTGCGAGATACGGCGCGTCTCGAAGGTGTATCCGCTCCCCGATCCCGCCGGGCCCTGGGGACCGGTCGGGCCTGCGGGCCCCTGAGGACCAACGGGCCCGGCCGGTCCCGCTGGGCCCTGCGGCCCGGTATCGCCCTTCGCGCCAGCAGGTCCGGCAGGCCCTGCCTCCCCCTGCGGACCGGCGTCGCCCTTCGGCCCCGCATCTCCGGCGGGTCCCGCCGGACCAGCGGGACCCTGCTCACCCGCGGGACCGGGTGTCCCCGCCGGACCCGCGACGTTCCACTGCATCTCGAGGTGGCCACCCCGACAACTGGTGGGCCCGCCCGCGACCCCGATGCGGTAGATCGTTCCGCTCGCGAGAACGAAGCAGGCCCGGATGACTTCCGGTCCGGTCGACTGCTGTGCGCGCGCGGTCGACGGCAACGAGGCGAGAAGGACGAGAGCGGCACCTGCCACGAGGGCGGAGGTCGCATCGCAGCGCCTCACGAATTCTTTGATCATCGGATACCGAGTGGGATTCGAAGGATGTGAAGGAGTCATTCGACGCCGAGCGCGTCGGCGAGCCGATCGAGCGCCAGCTCGATCGCGTCGAGATCGGCTGCGTCGACGGACGCGCTCTCGCGCATCGCGTCGAACAGCGCCGCGCGTGCGATGGCGAGGCTGGCGCGAGCCTGGCCGACGTCCCCGGTGCTGACGAGTGCCGAGATCTCGGCGAGCCGTGGTTCGAGGGCGGTGCGGGTCGCCGCGGTCTCGAGCGCCGGCAGGAGCCGCGTCAGTGCGTCGTCGATCGCGCCGTTCACCGCCACGCCAAGCGCGGGATCGAAGCAGAGCGGAACGTCGGCAGACGGGCAGCGAAGACCGCCCGGCGCCGTCGGCGAATCCGTGGGGCCGCATGCAGCGACGCCGAGCGCGGCCGCCGCGATCAACGACGCGACGGCGCGATCGCGCCGGGTGCGAGAAGGTGTCACGGCGTGGTCCTCCGTTCGACGGCCGGCACCACCCGCTGCGGCGGCGCCGTCGTCGTCGCTTTCGGCGCGGTCACCAGTGTCGGCATGAATGCCGGGAGGGCCGCGATGATGCGGTCGGCGTAGCGACGTGCACCCGCGGGATTGGGATGGAAGGTCGCCGCCTTGCGGCAGATGCCTTCCGGGCTGTCGAAGTTGGCGCCGGCTCCCGTGGTTCCCGCGGCGGTCTTCGCGCCGTAGATGCGGTGGCATTCCGCCTCGCGTCCGGTCGCGGCCGGATCGCGCTCCTGGTAGCGGAACATCAGCGTCTGCGGCGCGGCGTACGCGTGCTCGGGCTGGAAATCAGGGCTGACGAAGATCGCGCGCCCTCCCGACTTCGCGACCGCGCTGCGCAGCGCCTCCGAGCTCGCCTTCTCGAACGCGACGGCGCGGGCCATGGTGTCCGGGTAGTAGTTCGGACGCGCGATCATCGCCGGAACGGCGAGCACGATGCCGAGCGCCGCGTAGAGCGGCGCGACCTCGGCGACCGTCGCCAGCAGCTCGGGGACCGACGTCTGCGCGCTCACACCGACGTAGTAGCCGGTGACGACGAACTTCGCGTTCGGGAAGGTCTTGAGCGCCCAGGGAAGGAAGCCTTCCATCCGCTGCCTGATCGTCTCGCGCGTCTGGAACTCCACCCAGCTCGGCGTCCAGTCCACGTTGAGGATCGACATCGTGAAGTCGACGTCGTTCGCGCCGCCGTCGAGCAGCACGAAGTCGACGTCGGCGGGATTGATGCGGCGCGTCTGGAGATCGGCGACGGCCATGTCCATCTGACGCCAGAGGATCGGGTTCGCGCGCGGGATCTCGCCGCCATAACGCTCCTCGGGGCTCGGCTGCGGGAAGGGCCGCTGCGCGGTGTTGCTCGCGATCTCGCGATCGATCTTCGCCCCCGCCGAATCGTCGGGCCAATCGCCGGCGCCGACCGGATCGTTGATGTCGACCTGCTCGCCGACGCGTCCCGGCGGTCCGTTCCGCGCGGCGACGCGCGCGCGCAGCATCCGCAGCGCCTTGCTCGAGCGGCCGCTCGCGCCGAAGGGGAAGTAGCCGAGCGACGCACCCGAGTGGGCGTAGCTCAGCTGCACGACGTCGCGCCGCTCGGGGTTGTTGGCGCGGATGTACTGCTGGACGAGGTTGCGGTACTTCTGCGGCTCGGCGAGCCCCTGCCCCCACATGATCGAGTCGCCGAGGGAAAGCATGTAGATGGGCCGGGGTGCGCGGCGCGCCATCGCGCCGGCGGCCCCGCCGAAGGTGAGGAAGGAGGCGCCAAGCGCCGCCGCTCCCCCGAGCTGGGTGAGGAAGCGTCGCCGGTCGACGGCGCGCTCCTCGATGATGCCGTGCGCGTTCGGCGCGCCACGGCCTGACGTCTCGTCGTTCACTGGGCTCTCGGCTGAGGTGTGGTCACTGCATGCGGGTGACTTCGATGCGATCGGCGGGCACTCCCGCCGTGGCGGCGCGGCTCGCGCCGTAGCCGCGCGCCCAGACCTGCGTCGCGCTCACGCC
>DATAIN010000461.1:0-2035 GCA_036262635.1 Gemmatimonadaceae bacterium
ATGCGCGCGCGGCTCCAGGAGGCGGTGGGCGACGGCTACCGCCTCATGGAGCTCCTCGGCCGCGGCGGAATGGGGATCGTCTATCGCGCGAAGGAGGTCTCGCTGGACCGCGAAGTCGCGCTGAAGATCCTCGCGCTCGACCCGGTGCTGGCTCCCGACGCCTACCTGCGCTTCGAGCGCGAGGCGAAGCTCGCGGCGCGCCTCGACCATCCGCACATCGTCCCGATCTTCGCGGTCGGCCAGCGGCAGAACGTCGCCTTCTACACGATGCGCCTCGTCCGCGGCGGGAGCCTCGAGGATCTCATCGGCGTCGGCAAGAAGCAGCTCTCGCTCGAGCACGTGGTGAAGCTGCTGCACGAGGTCGCGGCGGCGCTCGATCACGCGCATCGCCAGGGAGTCGTCCATCGCGACATCAAGCCGGCGAATGTGCTGCTCAGCGAGACCGGCCACGCGATGGTCGCCGACTTCGGCATCGCGAAAGCGCTCAGCACCGGCGACGTCGGCACGACCGGCACCGGCATCATCGGGTCGCCGGGGTACATGTCGCCCGAGCAGTGGCGCGGCGCGGAGATCGACGGGCGCGCCGACCAGTACTCGCTCGCCGTCGTCGCCTACGAGATGCTCTGCGGCCGGCGTCCCTTCGAGACGCCGCAGATCCAGGATCTGCTGCGCATGCATCTCTCCGCGGAGGTGCCGCCGGTGTCGTATCTGCGCCCCGGTCTCCCGGAGGGCGTGGACGACGCGCTGCGCCGCGCGCTCGCGAAGGATCCGTCGCACCGCTTCTCCACCACCACCGCCTTCGTCGACGCGCTCGCCGGACTGCGCTCGGCCTCGGTCGGCTCGCAGACGCAGCGTGGCCCGCGCTACGAGGCGCGGAAGGCGGCGCCGAAGCGCGGGGTCGCGGGCGTGCTCGTTCCGCTGCTCCTCGTCGGCGCGGTCGGGAGCGCATTCGCCTTCCCGCAGACCCGCGACCCGATCATGTCCACCCTCCAGCCGGCGATCCAGAAGGTGGAGCTGCTGGCCGGCGTGAAGGACGACGACCGCGCGCCGCGCGCCGACTCCCTCGCCGCGCACGACAGCGCCCTCGCCGCGCGCACCGCGGCCGCGTCGGACTCGACGCTGCCTAACGGCACGCCGCCCGTGGACTCGACGCTCGCGCTGCGCGACACCACCGGACACGTCTCGTCGGCCGCGCAGTCGCTCGTCACCGGCCCGACGACGGGCACGACCCCGGTCGTCCTCGACACCGCGCTCGGCGCCGGCCTCCGCACGCGGCCGCAGAGCCGGATGCAGTACGGCTGGATCCGCGTCACGATCAACGGCGGCGCCGCGCTGGCGCGCATCGACGGCGAGCAGCTCGGCATGACTCCGCTCGTCGCGCGCGTCGAGGCCGGCGAGCATCTCGTCACGGTGCTCGGCGCGGGTGACACGTACCTGCCGTCGCAGATCAGCGTGATCGTCGAGGGCGCCGACACTGCGACCGCGCTCTTCGCGACCCCCGAGGCGCTGCAGCGCCAGCGCGAAGCGAAGCGGCAGCAGGCCGCGGCCAGGGCGCAGCAGACGCCAGCGAGCGACAGCGTCGCTCACGATACCTCGACGGCAGCGCCGCCTCGCTGATCCGGCCGGGCCGCGCGAGGCACGGAACTCGCTTCCGCTGTGCACGCTACAGCGCTGCGAACCCTCCGTCCGGCCCGATGTCCGAACAGGAACAGCTACCACAATCCGGCCAGTTCGATCGCCCGCCCGGCGAGCGGCGCAGCGCACGCCATGTCGCCAATCGCGCGTTCATGGCGATCAAGGCGCAGCGCGCGGCCGATCGGACGAGGATCGAGGACGTCGCCGAGAAGCTGAACGACTTCGCGGCCTCGACGCCCTTCCTGATCTTCCACGTCGTCTGGTTCCTGATCTGGGTGCCGTGGAACGTCGGGCTGCTGCGCGGGATCGGCGTCCATCCGTTCGACCCCTTTCCCTTCGGCCTGCTGACGATGATCGTCTCGCTCGAGGCGATCTTCCTCTCGATCTTCGTCCTCCTCGC
>DATAIN010000462.1:0-3248 GCA_036262635.1 Gemmatimonadaceae bacterium
GGTCGTCCCGAGCCCGCGCGAGACGTAGAGCGGGATCGGCGCGTCGGTGTACCACCCCGCGACATAGCGCCCGCTTCCCACCGGCGTGATCGGCGCCCAGCCGCCTAACGTGATCTGGCCGCCGTGCGTGTGGCCGGAGAGGACGAGGGACGGCGAGTGTGGCAAGGGGGCCGGGGGCCAGACGTCAGGCACGGCGGGGACCGCAGTCCCTTCCGCCCGGCCCCTGGCCCCCACCGTCCGCGCCACCACGTCATCCCGCTGGATCGGACAGTGGGCCAGCACGAGATGGTTCGGCGCCGGCTCCACGTCGCGCAACGCCTTCGCGAGATCGGGTTTCCCGTCCTGCGCCGAGTCGAGCCCGGTCACCAGCAGGCGCGTCCCGTTCACCCGCAGCACCGCGCTCGCGTTGTCGAGCACCCGGCAGCCATGTCGCGCGTACACGCCCGCGATCTCGTCCAGCGGCAGCGCGGTATAGTGCTCCCAGTTCCCCCACGTCGCGAACTTCGGGATCGCCGGGTCGAGCAGCGACATGAAGTCGCCGAGCAGCGTGAGCCCGTCGTCGCGATCAACGGTATCGCCGACGATCACGATGAGATGCGGGTCGGCGCGCTGCACCGCGTGCGCGATCTCCTCGTGAAAGGAGCCGACCGAGTGCAGGTGCAGGTCGGTGAGCTGCACGATGCGCACGCGCCGCCCGCCGGGTTGGGCACCGGGAGAGCGCACGACATGTCGCGTGACGGTGAGCCGCCGCGGCTCGACGAGCAGGCCGTCCGCGGCGAGCAGCGTGACGCCGGCGCCCGCGGCGGCGAGAAAGCGGCGGCGACTGACGACAGAGCGCGATCTACTCTCGGTCAACGTTTCACGTTCCACGTCGACGTGGGAGGGCGCTGGCGCGGCGTTCCACGTTCCACGTCGACGTGGGAGGGCGCTGGCGCGGCTCACGTGGGACGTGGGAAGTCATCGCTGCGCTCGACAACGGGGGACGGGGAACGGGGGAGGCTCCGAGGCGGGAACGTGGGACGTGGAAGACGCGGGGATGCTGCGACCTCGGATAAAGGAGCAGGGATAAAGGAGGAGGAATCCCCCGACCCCCGTCCCCCGTTGCCGAGCGAGCGCAGCGAGCGATGGCTTCCCACGTCCCCGAATCTGCCGCGAAGCGCCCTCCCACGTCGCAGGCCGATTGCGTTACGTTCCGAGCCGATGCCCCTTTCCATCTCTCGAGACCGCCTCGTCGCCCTCCTTCACGCCGCGCGCGGCCATCGCATCGCGATCGTCGGCGACGCGATGCTCGACGTTTATCTGCGGGGCGACGTCGACCGGATCTCCCCCGAGGCGCCGGTGCCGGTGGTGCGGGTGCGCGAGCGCAAGCTCGCGCTCGGTGGCGCGGCCAACGTCGCGCAGAACGTCGCCGCGCTCGGCGCGGTCGCCGAGCTCGTGGCGATCGTCGGCCGTGACGTGCCGGGGACGCTCCTCCGCGAGATGCTCGGCGGCATCGGCGCCGAGGACCGGGCGCTGGTCGAGGGCTCGCGGCCGACGACCACGAAGACCCGCGTGCTCGCCCGGGCGCAGCAGGTCGTGCGCTTCGACGAGGAGGAGGACGCCGACGTCTCCGGGGAGGAGATCGAGCGGCTCATCGCGGCGGTCACGCGCGCGGTGGACGAGTCCGACGCCCTCGTCCTCGAGGACTACAACAAGGGCGTGCTCGTTCCGCGCGTCATCGAGCACGCGGTCGCGCGGGCGCGGCAGCGCGGCATCCCCGTCGTCGTCGATCCGAAGTTCCGGAACTTCTTCGCCTATCGCGGCGCGACCGTCTTCAAGCCCAACCGGCGCGAGCTCGAGACCGCGCTCGGTGCGGCGGTCAGCCTCGACCACCCCGAGGCGCTCCCCGACACCTTCCGCCGCCTCGGGGTCGAGCACCTGCTGCTCACGTTAGGCGAGCGCGGGATGGCGCTGCTCTCGGCGGACGGGAGCACCCATCGCATCCCGACCACGGCGCGCGAGGTGTACGACGTCGTCGGCGCGGGCGACACGGTCACCGCGTATCTCGCGACGATGCTCGCCGCGGGTGCGACGATTCGCGAGGCTGCCGTGATCGCGAACTTCGCCGCGGGGGTCGAGGTCGGGAAGCTCGGCGCCGCGACGGTGAGCATCGAGGAGGTGCTCGACGCGTACGACGCGTACCGCGAGACCGCCGCGGCCGCGGAGGCGTGACCGCTCGTATCGGGGCGCCGTCATACCACGTGCGTTCTGACATCGGCAGGCTCCTCGGCGTGCGGAATATCGCGCGACTGCTCCCGGCGGTGGGGTTCGCCGCTGGGCTGACCGCGGCCATTCCCGCCGGCGCACAGAGTCTCTGCGACTCCAAGGCCTATCGTGTCGCCTCGCGCACCACCGTCGGCACCGCCGCCCTCGCCGGCAACGTCGCGCTCTACCAGTACTTCCGGCAGGCCTGGTGGTCGGGAGCGCGCGCTGAGCACATGTGGGTGAACTGGGAGCACCATGAGCCCTTCCGCGAGATGGACAAGTTCGGCCACGCGTACGCCGGCTACCATCTCGCGCGGCTGGGCGGCGACCTGCTCGGCGGCGCCTGCGTCTCGCGGACGAAGGCCGTGTGGTACGGCGCCGCATACGCGGCCGCGTTCCAGCTGCAGATCGAATACTGGGACGGCAAGCAGGCGAAGTACGGCTTCTCGCCCCCCGATCTCATCGCCAACACGGCGGGCGCGGGCTACGCGGTCGCGCAGCACTACTACGCGCCGCTGCGGTTCGTGAAGCCGACGATCTCGTACGCGCGCACCACGGCGTCGCGACGCTTCGGCCGAGCGCAGGGGAGCGAGCTGCGGCCGACGACCGACTATTCCGGGCAGACCTACTGGCTGAGCGTCGACGTCGACGGTCTTCTCCCCGCGAGCGCCGCGCGCTGGTGGCCCGGCTTCGTGCGCGCGAGCGTCGGCCACTCGATCACCGACTACGTCGATCCGGTGACGGGACGGGGGCAGTGGGCGAAGCGTGAGATCGTGCTCAGCCTCGACCTCGATCCCGAGAAGCTGCCGGGGAACAATCCCGTGTGGCGGCGCGTGAAGCACGAGCTGAGCTACTATCGCTTTCCCGCGCCCGCGCTGCGCCTGACGCCGACGGTGAAGGGAGTGCGGTGGTACCGCTGACGCGGCGCGTCGCGCGCGCGATCGCCGCGACGCTGCTGCTCGCCCTCGCGATCGCGCCGTCGCGCGCGGCCTCTCAGACGCGCG
>DATAIN010000463.1:0-2783 GCA_036262635.1 Gemmatimonadaceae bacterium
CGCGGCGACCGCGGATCCCGCGTCGTGCATCGGACAGTGGTGATGCACGAGCCCCGGCTCGCCCAGTACCTGCGCGACCCAGACCGCCATGAAAGTGGCGAACGCACGTGTCGTCAACGATCGACGCATACGCCGCGAAAGCTAACGTGCGCGAGTCCCGCTGCCTACCGTCGAGCGCCAGCGGCTACCTTTCCCCGATGCGAACGTCCCGACTCGTGCTCCTCGCCCTGACCGGCTCCGCGCTGCTCGCGCACTCGGCCGCTGCCCAGACCGGCTTCTACGACCTCGACGCGGGGCGCCCCGTGCGCGTCGAGGACGCGATGGTCATCGACCGTTATGCGCTCGAGCTCGAGCCGCTGCCATTGCGCGCCGAGCGCATCGACGCCGGCGGCTATCGCTATCTGGTCGAGCCGCACATCGCCTTCGGCATTCTCCCGCGGACGCAGATCGAGATCGGCGCGCCCTTCGAGTACCGCGACGCGCCGACGCGGAACCAGGGCGGCCTCGTCGGACTCGAGCTCTCCGGAATGCACAGCTTCAACAACGAGCGGCAGCATCTCCCCGCGTTCGCACTGTGGGCCGGCGTGCGGCTGCCTGTCGGCGCGCTCGCGTCGTCGTCGGCGCGTGTCGCCTTCAAGGGGCTGATGACGCGGAGCTTCGCCGTAGCCCGCCTCCATCTCAACGCGGAGTACACGTCGTCATCGGCGAAGAGCGTCTGCCAACCGGTGGCTGGCGGAACGGCGTGCAGTCCGTACGACGATGGTCACGTCTGCTTTCGCCTGACGCCGATCGACGCGAGCTGCGCGACCGAGTCCGTTGCGTCGCCGGTGGTGGCGGCCACCCCCGTCGTCGGTACGACGCGCGGGCGCTGGGCCGCCGGCCTCGCCGCGGATCACGCATTCCCCCTGCGCTCGTTGATTCTCGTCGCCGGAACGTTCATCCAGCGCGACGCGCGTCGCGGGGCGCCGCTCGACTGGACCGCCGAGGCGGGATTGCGCTGGCAGCTCGCTCCCCGGACGGCGCTCGACGCTGGAGTCGGCCGCCACTTCAGCGGCAGCGACCGGTCCTGGTCGCTCACGACGGGGCTGTCGTACGAGCTGTCCGTCGCGCGGGCAGGCGGGCGGTGAGACGCGCCCGCGCCATCATCGGGCTCGCGCTCCTCGCGCCGTTAGGCGTCGCCCCGCGGGTCGCCGTCGCGCAGCGTCAGGTGGATCCGTACGAGCAGCAGTATCTGTCGGGCCGCTTCAACTGGAAGTTCCGCGACGAGTATCCCGCCGCCGATCGTCTCTTCAACGGCTTCGACTACGGCCACTCGATTCTCTACGAGACGCTCTGGCGCCATCCCGACGCTCCGGTCGAGCGACTCGAGCGCGCCGAGTTCGAGAAGCTGACGACCAGAATCCTCCGCGATCCGCCGCGGTTGGCCCTCGCCGAGGAGGCGATCGAGCCCGAGTACGCGAAGCTCGTCCCCGAAGCGCGGTTGATGTTCGAGTGGGCGCATACGCTCCATCGCCAGATCTACGACGTCTGGGCAGACGACCACCTGTCGTTCGATGCGAAGGACCGCGCCGTCGCGCGCCTCCTCCGCTACTACCGCTCGCGTCCCGACCTCGCCTTCAGCAGCCGCCCGAAGAGCATGACCCTGATGGAGGGACAGCCGTACTCGCTCGTCTTCCGCGAGCGTTATCCGAAGTTCAATGGGTTGATCTGGGCGTACCACTGGCTGCAGGTCGGGCTGTACGACGCGCTGCTCGCCGGCGACACGCCCACGGCCCGGCGCGCGAACGTGGACGCGACCGTCGCGCGCTTCTGGCGGATGATCGACGGCGGTGCCGCCACGATGCCGCACATGATGCCGATGACCCCCGCGGTCGCTCCGCGCTTCACGGCGCGCTATCCCGAAGCCGCGGTGATCTTCGACAACCTGCACTCGATGCACGACGTCATCTCCGACATCCTGCTCTCGCCGAAGGTTCCGCGGAGCGGCAAGCGCGCGGCGATCCTCGAGGCGGCGCGACGCTACCGGGACGACGAGACCGCGGTGACGACGATGGACGAGTGGCGCGCGATGGCCGCCGAGATGGGGGTGGAGCACATGGGAGGAGCTGCGATGGACACGAGCTCCGCCGCGCCGCCGGTCCAGGGCGGACAGCCCCCCGCCCATCACCACCCGCGCCGTTAGGCGGGGAACGAAGCGAAGAGCGCCGCGCGATCCGATCGCGCGGCGCTCTCTCACCACCGGTGAGGCCGGGTCAGCGCCCGGTCAGTCCCGACAGTCCGATGCTCAGCGGCGCGAAGCGACCCATCCGGTCATAGGGAGCCGACAGCCGCCCGTAGGGCGTCCCCACCGAGATGCGCCCGAGCATGCGGTAGTCCACCGTCCCCGTGCTCGCGACCGACATCCCGGCCCGCTTCGCGGTGAAATAGCTGAACGTCGCCGGGATCCGCACCGTCGCCGAGTCGCGCGCGCGGAGCGAGATGTTGGCGTCGTAATAGCCGTCGCTCAGCTGCGTCTCGCCGACATAGAGCTTGTAGCTCAGCCGCGGCGCCTGCACATCGTAGTCGTTCGGGTTGTAGACGTTGACGACGATGTCCATCGACCCACCGGTCAGCCCCGCGCCGGCGAGCTTCACGTCGCGAATCGCGACCGACGGCTCGTCGAACGGGATGGGCGGCACGTACGGCGCGGGCGCGCGCGACCCACCGCACGCGGCGGTGATCGCGATGGTCGCGGTCGACAGCAGGGTCGCGAGCTTGCGCATCTGGACCTCCGGATCGAGTCG
>DATAIN010000464.1:0-3808 GCA_036262635.1 Gemmatimonadaceae bacterium
CATCCCGCGTCCCATGCTCGATCGTGTCACCCTCGACGAGAAGTTCGCGCAGATCCGCGACTACTGGCAGCCGCGCATCGCCGGCGAGCTGAATGGGCAGCAGGTCAAGCTCGTGAAGTTCAACGGGCCGTTCGTCTGGCATCACCATGACGCGGAGGACGAGATGTTCCTCGTCCATCGCGGGCGCTTCCGCATGGAGCTGCGCGACGGCGTGGTCGAGCTGGCGGCGGGAGACTTTCTCGTGGTGCCGCGCGGGGTGGAGCATCGCCCCGTCGCCGACGAGGAAGTCGAGGTCGTCCTCTTCGAGCCGGCGTCCACCCTGAACACCGGGAACGTCCGCAACGAGCGGACGCGGGAGCATCTCGAGCGGATCTGACACGCGCGCGGCACTCGCGCGCGGCGCGCGCCCGTCGCATCTTCGCGCATGGACTCGACCTCACCCGCCGATCGCGCGACCGAAGCCGAGCATCCGGGCCCGTACGCCGCGCTCGCGGCGCGGGCGCGACGTGCCTCGGACGGCGGGCTCGCGATCGCGACCGCGATCGGCCTGGTCCATCTCGCGCTCCTCCTCGTCTGGCGCCCCGCGTCGTGGCAGTTCGTCGTCGCCCCGCTCGCTATCGGCTGCTATGGCATCTGGGGGATCGCCGATCGCGAGCGCACCGCGGCGGCCGACCCGTCGCACCGGCGCATGCTCGGCGTCGCGCGCGCGCTCGCCGCGATCGTCGGCACCCTCGCCGTCGCGCTCAGCGCCTTCCGGATCGTCGGCGCGGTCGTCGGAACCGTGATCTCCTGAGCGGCGCGCTCAGGACAGCTCGTCGAGCTCACGGAGCGCGGGCACGCGCCACGCCGTGACGCCGACGACGCCGAGCGTCAGGATCCCGCCCACCACCACCGAGCGCACGACACCGAGCAGCCGCGCCGCGACGCCGCTCTCGAACTCGCCGATCTCGTTCGACGAGCCGATGAAGATCTGATTCACCGCCGAGACGCGGCCGAGCATGTGCTCGGGGGTGCGGATCGTCAGCAGCGTCGAGCGAATCACCACGCTCACGTTGTCGAGCATCCCGCTCAGCGCGAGGAGGAAGAGCGAGAGCCAGAAGGAGCGCGAGAGCGCGAAGGCGATCCAGCACAGCCCGAACCCCGCGACGGCGAGAAGGAGCATCCGTCCGGCGTGCCGCAGCCGTCGCCGCGTGAGCAGCACCGACATCACGACGGCTCCGGCCGCCGGCGCCGCGCGGAGGACGCCCAGCCCCTGCGGCCCGACTTTCAGGATGTCCGACGTGAAGATCGGCAGCAGCGCCGGCGCGCCGCCGAAGAGCACCGAGAACAGGTCGAGGATCTGCGCGCCGAGCAGCTCCTTCTGCCGCATCAGGAAGCGGATCCCGACAGTGAGATTCTCCGCGATCCCCATCGACTCGTGCGCGCGCGCCTGCCGACGCGCGTAGGCGATGCGCGCGAAGAACACCGCGCCCGCGGCACAGAGCACGACCTCGGTCGCGTACGCCGTCGCCGCCCCCGAGAAGCCGTAGAGCATCCCGCCGAGCGCGGGGCCGATGACCGCCGCGAACTGCCAGAGCGACGACCGCCAGGCCACCGCGTTCGCGTAGGTCTCGCGCGGGACGATCTCCGCGCCTAACGCGGTGCGCGCCGGCTGCTGGAAGCTCCGCGCCAGTCCGCTGACCAGCATGACCGCGTAGATCGGCCAGACGCGGCCGGGGACGAGGATTCCCGCGCTCAACGTGCAGAAGAGGAGCAGCGCGGCGCAGAGCGTCTGCACCCCCATCGCCGTCACCGCGAGCCGCTGCCGGTCGTGGCGGTCGGCGACGTGCCCCGCATAGAGCGCCGCCCCGATGAAAGGGAGCGCCTCGGCGAGGCCGACGAGCCCGAGCGAGAGCGGGTCCTTCGTGAGCGCGTACACCTGCCACGCGACCACCACCGCCTGGACCTGCGTGCCCAGCGTGAACGCGACGAGACTCGTGACGTACCAGCGGAAGTTGGGGATCCGCAGGGAGACGTACGGATCGTGTCGTTCGTGCATTCGGGCTCGTTTCGGGATGACCTCGCGGAGGCGAAAGTTAGACGGGGGTGCTCGCTCGAGGCAGCCGCGATTCGCGGCTATCTCCCCTTCCCGGCACGAGGGATGTACGCTAGCGTCCGAAGCCGCGCATCGCTCGGCGTGCCCCCCACCGCCCGCGTCGTGGCGGCGGCCCCTGGCCGCCTCGTTCGAGTCCGGACATCCCAGTTTCCATCACATGGCCGACGAGAGCCTCGTTCGAGGCGCGCGTGGGAGCGTGAACCAATCCGCGGAGGGTGAGATCGAGGACGGCGCGCCGCCCGCCGCCTTCGTCAGCGCGCAGACGGGAGGACTGCGACCGAACGCGGCCGGGCTCTATCGGCTGCTCGTCGAAAGCGTCCAGGACTACGCGATCTTCGCGCTCGATCGCGGAGGGCATATCATCAGCTGGAATCGCGGCGCGCAGCGGCTGAAAGGCTACACGCCCACCGAGATCATCGGCCGCCACTTCTCGATCTTCTATCCCACCGAGGACATCGCGCGCGGGAAGCCGCCGTGGGAGCTCCAGATCGCCGACCGCGAAGGGCGCTTCGAGGAGGAGGGCTGGCGGCTCCGCAAGGACGGCACGCGCTTCTGGGCAAACGTCGTCATCACCGCGCTGCGCGACGATCACGGGGAGCTCGTCGGCTTCGCGAAGGTCACGCGCGACCTCACCGAGCGCCGTGCCGCGCTCGAGGCGCTGCGCGAGAGCGAGGAGCGCTTCCGGCACCTCGTGCAGAGCGTCAGCGACTACGGGATCTTCATGCTCGATCCCGAGGGCCACGTCGTCAGCTGGAACGACGGCGCGGCGCGGATCACGGGCTATCAGCCGGCCGAGATCATCGGCAGGCACTTCTCGGTGTTCTATCCCGCGGACGACGTCGCGGCGAACAAGCCGGGGTGGGAGCTCGAGGTCGCGGAGCGCGAGGGACGCTTCGAGGAGGAGGGGTGGCGGATGCGGCGCGACGGCTCACGCTTCTGGTCGAGCGTGATCATCACCTCGATCCGTGACTCGCATGGAAAGCTCGCCGGCTACGCCAAGGTCACCCGAGACCTCACCGAGCGCCGCGCGGCCGACGAGCGCGCCCTCGCCGACGCACGGCGCATCGCCGCCGCCGAGGAAGCGAACCGCGCGAAGAGCGAGTTTCTCGCCGCGATGAGCCACGAGCTCCGCACCCCGCTCAACGCGATCGGCGGCTTCACCGATCTCCTCGCGCTCGGGCTGCGCGGGCCCATCACCCCCGAGCAGGTGGAGGATCTCGAGCGGATCCGCCGCGCGCAGCGCCACCTGCTCGGCATCATCAACGACCTGCTCAACTTCACCCGCGTGGAATCGGGGCGGCTCACCTACGAGCTCGCACCGGTGCGCATCGTGGACGTCGTGGACGCGGTCGCCACGATGATCGCGCCCCAGGCCACGGCGAAGGGAGTGCGCTTCGAGCTGGGCGGGTGCGACCCGACCTGCGTCGCGCTCGCCGACCGCGCGAAGGTCGACCAGATCCTCCTCAACCTGCTCTCGAACGCGGTGAAGTTCACCGCCGAGGGAGGACGCATCGACGTCGGCTGCGGGATCGAGGGTGATCACGTGGCGCTGCACGTGACGGACACCGGGATCGGAATCGCCGCCGACAAGCTCGAGGAGATCTTCGAGCCCTTCGTCCAGCTCGGGCGCTCGCTCACCTCGATGCACGAAGGCACGGGACTCGGCCTCGCGATCAGCCGGGATCTCGCGCGCGCGATGGGTGGCGAGCTCTC
>DATAIN010000465.1:0-15396 GCA_036262635.1 Gemmatimonadaceae bacterium
GGCTTCTCGAAGTTCTCGAAGTTCACCATGGAGGCCGCGCAGAAGGGCCTCCTCACGGTGACCCGCCTCGAGAACGGCCAGCTCGAAGTCGCGCCGCCCGCAGGACGCGGCGCGACCACTACATCGGGAGCGCCCGCGTCCGGACGCGGCGCGACCGCGCCTAACGTCCGCGCCGCGGCGCCCGAGCGCTCGAACGGCGATCGCCCCGAGGGAGACGCCGAAGAGGAGCGCGCCCGCGGACGGCGTGGCCGCCGTGGTCGTGGTGGCCGCGGCCGCGAGGGACGCGAGGAGCGCCCGAGCACCGAGGTCGCCGAGCAGGTCGACCGCGAGGCCGAGGAGATCACCCCGGTCGAGGAGGCCGCCGCTCCCCGCGAGGAGCGCCCGCGTCCGGATCGCCATCGCGCCGAGCGTCCCCGCGAGGAGCCGGTGCAGCGCGTCGTCGTGGCCGACGGGATCGGGCAGAGCGGCGAGCGCCTCACCCGCGACGAAGCCTTCGCCCTCGTTCGACAGGCGGTGGAATCGCTCACGCGCGATGAGGACGACGCGGCGCGGGCCGGCGATGTCCGCCAGCGCGCACGCGAGCTGCTCGGTCGCGATAGCGAGAGCCTCGGCGATCGCATGTTCACGCGGATCCTCCGCGACGCACACGACGCCGACGTGATCGACCTGCGCCGCCGCGGCGACGACTTCGAGGTCGCTCGCGCCGTCGCCGCGCCCTCGGTCCGTGACCAGCTCGCCCGCGCCGATCTCTCGGCGTCGGCGGCGACGACGGGGACCGCGCTCTCCAGCGCTGCCGCGGCACGCCGTGGCATGGGACCCCGCGGAATCCCCGGCGGCGGCCGCGGTCGCGGTCGCATGTCCGGACCCGCCACGCCGCCCCCCGATCTCTTCGCGGTCGGCGTGATCGATGAGCCGACACCGGCCCCCGTCGCCGCGCCGGCCGACGTCGCGGCGCCGCTCGCCGCCGAGGCACCGACGCTCGACGCGGATGGCGGCATGCCTGACGACGGCCCGGGCGGAGCGCCTGCTCCCGCGACGCGTTCGCGCGGGCGGTCGCGCGGCGGCGCGAAGCGCGGCGGTCGAAAGACCGCGGGCACCGGAGATTCCGCGAGCACCACATCGGAAGACGCCGTCGCCGCGGCGGAGTCGCCCGCGCCCGCCGCGAAGAAGTCGGCGCGTCGCGGCGGACGGAAGTCCGCGAGCAAGCGCGCCGCGCCCGCATCAGACGACAGCGAATGACCCGGAGCGCCGCGCCGCCGGCGCGGCGCTCCGGCACTCGGGCGCCGTCGCCGGGGACGCCACTCCCGCGTTCGTACTATGACCGCGACACCGCGATCGTCTCACGCGAGCTCCTCGGCGCGGTGCTCGAGTGTCGTACTCCCGAAGGTGTCGCGAGCGGCCGGATCGTCGAGACCGAAGCGTACATGGGACCGCACGATCCGGCCTGTCACGCCGTCGCCGGCCTCACCGAGCGGACGAAGTATCTCTTCGGGCCGCCGGGAGTCGCATACGTGTACTTCATCTACGGCATGTACTGGTGCTTCAACGCCGTCACCCGCGAGGAAGGGCACGGCAGCGCGGTGCTGGTGCGCGCGATCGAGCCGCTCGAGGGCGAGGATCTGATGCACCGCCGGAGACCAGCGGCGAAGAAGCGCACCGATCTCACCAACGGTCCCGGCAAGCTCTGTCTCGCGCTCGGCATCGTCGGTGCGCACAACGGCGGCTGGCTCGATGAGTCGCCGCTGCGCATCCTCGCCGGCGAGCCCGTGCCCGATTCCGACGTCGTGGTGACGCCGCGCATCGGCATCACCCGCGCCGCCGACTGGCCGTTGCGCTACTTCATCGACGGCAACCACTTCGTCTCGAAGACCCCGCCCGCCTTCACTCGCGCCGCGTATTCGCAGCGCTGAGGCGCCCTCCTCTCCTCGCTCACCCTCGCTGTCCGCGATCTCATGCCCACTCGCGTCTCTCTCCCTGCCGCTGCCGTCGTGACATCCCTCATCGTCGCCGGCTGCGCCCGGTCGCCTAACGTCGCGACCACACCGGCGCCGGCGGCCGCTCCCGTCACCGTGCCCGCCGACCTGCCCGACGTCTCGCCGCGCGCGATGCGCATCTTCCGCGATGCCATCGTCATCGACACGCACGACGACATGCCGACGAAGATCCTCGAGGACGGCTACGATCCGGACATCGAGCATCGCCCCGGCTTCGGGCCGACCGAGGGCCATACCGATCTGCCGCGGCTCCTCCGCTCCGGGATCTCCGGCGAGTTCCTCTCCGCCTGGGTGGACGCCGAGTTCGCGACGAAGCGTCCCGACCAGTCGTACGCGCGTGTCGGGACGTATCTCGACACCATCGCCGCCTTCGCTCGCCGGCATCCCGACCACCTGATCTTCGCGAAGAACGCGGCCGACGTGCGCCGCGCCAAGGCCGAGGGGAAGGTCGCGATCTTCATCGGCGTGGAGGGAGGGCATTCGATCGAGAGCTCGCTCGACAAGCTCGATGACATCTATGCGCGCGGCGCGCGCTACATGACCCTCACCTGGAACAACGGCAACGACTGGGCGGGATCGTCGATCGGGCAGGGCAACACGCGCCGCGGCGGGCTCACCCCCTTCGGTCGCGACGTGATCCGCGAGATGAACCGGCTCGGCATGCTCGTCGATCTCTCGCACGTCTCGGACAGTACCTTCTTCGACGCGATCGCGGTCTCGACGAAGCCGGTCATCGCCTCGCACTCGAGCGCCCGCGCCATCAACGACCATCCGCGGAACCTGAGCGACGACCAGCTCCGGGCCATTGCGCGCAATGGCGGCGTGGTCAACGTCAACTTCTTCTCGCGCTTCATCGATCCCGCCTTCGCCGCGGCCACCGAGCGCGTCACCGCCGGGTTGCGCGTCGTCCGCGATTCGCTCGCGCGCGCCGGCGGCGATACCGCCGCGCAGCGCGCCGCGTACCAGCGCATCTCCAGCGAGCGCTTCGCCGCGATCCCCCCGACGCCGCTCTCGGTGCTGATCGATCACTTCGATCACATCGCGAAGGTCGCCGGTGTCGATCACGTCGGGATCGGCAGCGACTTCGACGGCGTGAGCGCGCTCCCCACGGGGATGGAGGACATCACCCGCCTCCCGCGGATCGCGCAGGCGCTGCTCGACCGCGGCTACTCGGAGGACGACGTCAGAAAGATCCTCGGCGGCAACATGATGCGCGTGATGGATCAGGTGCTGCGATAGACCGCCCGGGAAAACGAAGCGGCCCCGCGCTAGTGCGCGGGGCCGCTTCCGTTTCTGACCTTCTAGCGTCCGAGCCGCTCGATCGAGCTGCCGATGTTGTACCGGATCCCGGCCTCGACGAAGTACGTCTCGTTGTTGTTCAGCACGAACTGCGACTGGGCAGGCATGTAGCTCCCCTGCCCGAACACCGAGAAGCGGAGGAGCTGGAGCTGCGCGCCGATGATGAAGAGCGGCGCGCTGCGCGTCTTCTGATCCTCGATGATCGTCGCCGTCGTCGCGTCCACCGCGCCGCGCGGATCGATGTTCTGGATGAAGTTCACCGCGAACCCGATCCCGCCGTAGGGGCGGATGAAGCCGAAGGACTTCGGGAAGATCATCGCCGCCGCCGTCAACCGGCGGTTGTCCTTGATGCCGATCACCCGCTCGGCCCCGGTCGCGTCGACGATCGTCGTCGTGCCGTCGAAGAACGCCTGGTCGAGCGAGACATACAGGCCACCGCGGCTGCGCGTGATCAGCGTCTCGCCGCCGAGCATCGGCGCCTGCCCGTGCGAGGTCGTCGTCGTCCAGTAGGTCATGTTCCCGGCTTTCGCGCCGAAGAACCACGAATCCTTGAACAGCCGCCCCTCCTGCGCCGCGCCGACGCGGGGTGCGAGCGCGATGAAGGCGAGCCCGGCGAGCAGGCGGAGGATGGAGCGCATAACGGAATGCCTCGCGATTGGGTTCAGGTCGATGCCCCGGCGATGACACCCGTCATCGCGGTCACTGGTATCAGCGCCGCGTCGTCGAGTCCCCCTCGCCGAGCAGCGCGTTGAACAGCAGCTTGAACGTCCCGTACGACTGCCCGCGGTACTGCGGGCGGAAGCCGAACATCACCACGCGTCCACTGCCGACCGGCGCTTCCACCACCGCCGCCTTCCCGGCGATTGCGGCGCCGCCCTGCAGGTAGCCGCTCAGCAGGATCTCCGACTCGTTCGCCGGATACCGCGCGATCGCTCGCGCCGCCGATCCCGCCGGAACATCGAATGTCACCGAGTTGGTGAAGTAAACCGCCGCGGTGTCGCTCATCCCGCGCGCCACGTAGCTCGAGCCGTCCACGAGCACGCGCAGGATCGATCCCGGTGCGTACAGCGATGCACCCGCTCCCTGCGCGCCCTCTTCATCCTGTCGCGGCACCGTGATGCGCGTGACCTGAACTCCGAGCGCCGTCGTCGCGAGCTCGCTCGCGCGATCCAGGAGAACGAGCGTTCCCCCGCTTCGCGTGAACGCCGCGAGCTCCGCGATCCCCCCCTCGCCGAGACCGCCGGCATACTGCGGCGGCACCTGCGAGGCGGACATTCCGTCGCGGATCTCACGGAAGCTCATGTCAGGGACGAGGATGACGTCGTACAGGTCACGCAGCTTGCCACGCTTCACCGCCGAGTCCCCCAGCGAGACGAACGGGATCCCCTGCTGCTCGAGGACGAACCGCGTCCACCCCTCATCCATGCTTCCGGTCCACGAGCGGTAGAGCGCGATCCGCGGCAGCCGGGTCATCCGCGGGCCCGCGGGCCTCGATCCGACGCGCGTCGGCGCGCACCCGCGCCTTTGCGTCGCGTTGGCTGCGGTGATGAATCGCGCCCCCGCGCCTGTCCCCGCGACGCGCACCTCGCGCCCGGCGCGCAGCGCCTCGGCCACGAGCCCGTAGCTCCGGGTATCCGATGCGTCGAGCGACATGTAGCGACCGCTCCCCGCCGCCGGGCACGCGCTCGCCGGAAACTCGGGCGCCATCGCGGTCAATGGAGTCAGCCGCGCCATGCGCGCGCTGTCGACCGGCGTCACCGACACCCCCATCTGCATCGGCAGCGTCCATCCGGCCACGTCGTACGGGCGCTCGACCGGTCCGCCGGGATAGCGCTCCATCTTCGGGAATCGCTGCACCTCGAACAGATCCATCACGTGCGCGCGATACGGCTGCGCGAGCGGGATGAACACGTCGCCACTCCCCGCGGTCGTGCCCATCTCGACGCCGCCCCAGCGCAGCGCCTCGAGCAGCCGCCGCGCCGCCTCCGGATCGCGTCCCATGCTCACGCGGTACCCCGTCGTCCCCTGCGAGCCCGCCGCGATCGCCTTCCGGCCGAGCGCGACGTAGTTGCGCACGTAGTCCGCCCGCTGGTCCGACGCGAGCTTCACGAGCGCTTCCGCGGCGATCAGCTCGTAATCCATGATGTCCCGCAGCCGCCAGGTCCCTCCCGGCCAGGGATTCGGGAAGTTCACGCGGCGCTCATAGCGCGGCAGCCCGCGGTCGTGGCCCTGCAGGTCCTTCGTGGTGAGCGTCAGAGGTGAGGCGATCCGGGCGCTCGCCGCCTCCGTGAGCAGTCCGATCATGTTGTGGCGCGTCGGCGCCGAGCGCGCCCCGCCGTGCCACCACAGATCGTATGTCGCGCCGTCGCCGACGCCGCTCTTGCCGTGCGACTCGAGCGCCCACGACATCTGCGCCCCGATCTGGTTGATCCCGCGCACGATCAGCGGATCCACGTAGGGATCGATCGGATCCACATGCGGCGGCACCGTGATCCGCATCCCGTTCGATCCCTGCTGGTGCACGTCGTAGAAGATCTCGGGGAACCACGTCTGGTAGAGCATGCGCGAGACGAGCTTCGTCTCCGCCTGCGTCATCATGTACCAGTCGCGATTGTTGTCGTGGCCGACGTAGTGGTGATAGAGCCAGGGAAGGGGACCTCCCTCCCACTTCGTCCCCACTCCTCGCCGGTACCAGTCCGTCACCATCTGCTGTCCGTCGGGATTCATCGACGGGATCAGCAGCACGACGACGTTGCGCAGATACCCCTGCAGGGTGTCGTTCGACGCGAGCCGGTGCGCGAGCTCCATCGCCATCTGCGACGACGCGATCTCGGTCGCGTGGATGTTGCACGAGATGACGAGCACCACCGGCTGGCTGGCGATCGCCTGCGCCTCCTCGCTCGTCCCGAGCTGCCGCGGGTCGCCGAGCTTCGCCTGCAGCCGCCGGATCTCGTCCAGCCGGCGCATGTTCTCCGGCGTCGAGATCGTGGCGACGATGAATGGCCGTTTCTCCGTGGACGGCCCCAGCGTGTCCACCCGGACGTTCGGCGCCGCCTTGGCGAGCGCGCTGAAGTAGCTCGTGATCTGCGACCAGTCGGCGAGCACGCGGTCCTGGCCGACGGCGAGCCCGGTCACGGCACTCGGCGTCGGAAGCGTGCCTTGCGCGAGCGAGCTCCGCGCCGCGATACCCAGCGCGGCCACGAGGAGAGGGAGGGTCCGTTTCATCGGGAAAGGCGATCGGTGATTGAATGTCCTGCGGCGGCGCGAAACCGGCGATATGTTGGGAAGCGTTCCTCGCTCGACGGCCGCTGCCGGGAGAACAGCAGATGAGCGTACCGATGCCCCATACTCAGCACTTCAGCACCGCGCTCCGGGGCAGCATCTTCGGCCATCGCGCCGAGATCGCGAAGCGCCTGCGGGCCGGCGACACCCTGATCCTCGTCCCCGATCCGCCCGGCGTGGACGAACCGGCGGTCTGGGTGCACGTCCGCGGCGGTGACGTCGTCGGTCATCTCGCGCCCGACGTGAACGCCTGGCTCGTACCCTGGCTTCTCGAGGGCGGCCGCTGTCACGCCACGGTCGCGAAGATCAACTCGGAAGAGACCGAGAGCTGGAAGCGCATCATCATCGACGTCCGCTGCTTCGGCGACCCCGGCGGTCGTCCTCCCGAAGAGGATTGACGCCTCCGCGCACTCCGGTTGCCTGATTCACTTCAGGACGCCGACCTTCCTGCCCACCTTCACGAACGCGCGGACCGCGAGGTCGATGTCCTCCCGCGTGTGCGCCGCGCTGATCTGGCAGCGGACCCGCGCCTGTCCCTGCGGGACGACCGGGAATCCGAACCCGGTCACGAACACCCCTTCCTCGAGCATCAGATCGCTCATCCGGATCGCGTCCGCCGTCTCTCCGATGATGATCGGGACGATCGGCGTCTCGCCGGCGAGCGGCTTGAACCCCGCCTCGGTGATCGCGCCGCGAAAGTAGTTCGCCTGCTCGCGCAGCTTGGTCACGCGCTCCGGGTGCTGCTCGACGAACCGCACCGATGCGAGCGCGCTCGCCGCGACCGTCGGCGGAAGGGCGTTCGAGAAGAGCTGGGGGCGCGACCGCTGTGTCAGCAGGTCGCACAGCGCCGCCGACCCCGCGACGAACCCGCCCGCTGCCCCGCCTAACGCCTTGCCGAGCGTCGAGGTGATGACGTCGATCTCCCCGACCAGCCCGAAGTGCTCCGCCGTCCCCCGCCCGCGCGCGCCGAGCACCCCGGTGGCGTGCGAATCGTCCATGACGAGGATCGCATCGTGGTCGCGCGCGATCTGGACGAGCTCCGGCAGCTTCGCGATCGATCCTTCCATCGAGAAGATCCCGTCCGTCCAGATCATCCGCCGCTTCGCGTTCCGGTTCGCCCGCAGCTTCTCGACCAGGTCGTCGAGGTCGCCGTGCCGGTACACCGCCGTCGTGCACTTCGTGATCGACTTCGCCAGCCGGATCGAGTCGATGATCGAGGCGTGATTCAGCGCATCCGAGACGACGAAGTCGCCCTCTTCCACCACCGTCGCGGTCAGCCCTTCGTTGGCGTTCCACGCCGAGACGTAGGACATCGACGCCTCGGTGCCGACGAAGCGCGCCAGCGCCTCCTCGAGCTCGCGATGGATCGTGAAGGTTCCGCAGATGAACCGGACGCTTCCCGTTCCCGCGCCATACTTCTTCAGCCCCTCGATCCCCGCCTGCACCACGCTCGGCTCGTTGCTCAATCCCAGGTAGTTGTTCGACGACAGGATGAGCACCTTGCCGCGCCCCTCCATCTCGACCCACGCATCCTGCGGCGAGGCGAGATGGTTGAGTCGCTTGTAGACGCGATCGGCCTTGAGCTGGTCGAGCCTGGCGGTGAGGTCGGCGGTGAATGCGCGGTTGAGGCTCACGTCGTGATGCGGAGGGAAGGGTTGGGGAAGCGCGCTCAGCTCCCGGCGCGCTGCTCGAGGTAGTCGGCCAGCGCGCCGTGGCCACGCTCACGCGCGATGGCGGCGGGGGTGACGCCCGCGTCGTTCTTCACCGAAGGAGCAGCGCCCTTCGCGAGCAGGAAGTCGACCAGCGCCCGATCTCCTACCATCGCCGCCTCGTGGATCGGTGCCCAGCCACCGTGCTGCGTCGCGTTGACGTCGGCGCCCGCGTCGATCAGCATCCGGGCAACCTCGCCGCGCTTCCTCACGTCCTGCCCCGCGAGCGCCGCATGGAGCGCGGTGTTCGCCATCTGGTTCTTCGACCGCTGGTCCACCGGCGCGTTGTTGTGGAGCAGCAGCGCGACGGTGTCCGCGTGGCCATAGTGCGCGGCCAGATGCAGCGGCGACCACCCGCCCGCGTCGAACGCCCGCGTCAGCCGGTTGTCCATCGAGAGGATCGCCGCGACTTCGTCCGTGTCACCCTTGCTCGCCGCCGCATGGATGTCGTCGTGATCCGGTTCGATCTTCATCAGCTCACCTCGAAGATGACCTTTCCGGCCTCGCCCCCCTTGATCGCGGCGATCGCGTCGTCGAAGCGCTCGAGCGGAAAGCGGTGTGTGATGACGGGTCGGGGATCGAACTGTCCGGAGCGGAGAAACTGCGTCATCTGGATCCACGTGTCGTACATCTTCCGGCCGACCACTCCGTAGATCGTGATCCCCTTGAAGATGATCTCCGTCGCCAGATTCACTTCCATCGGCTTGGCGGGGATGCCCAGCATCTGCACCCGCCCGCCGACGCGCACCAGCGCGAACGCCTGGTGCACCGCGCTCGGCACCCCGGACATCTCGAGCACGACGTCGACGCCGAGGCCGTTCGTCGCGTCCCGCACCGCGCGCTGTGCGTCCTGCGGGTGCACCGCGTCGTGCGCGCCCATCGTGCGCGCCAGCGCGAGCCGCTTGTCGTTCACGTCCGTCGCGATGATCCGCGATGCACCCGCGGCGCGGCAGATCCCCACCGCGAAGATCCCGATCGGGCCGCATCCCGTGATCAGCACCGTGCTGCCGGGGATCGGCGCCGTCAGCGCGGTGTGGAAGGCGTTGCCCATCGGATCGTGGATCCCGCCGACGTCGAACGAGACCGCGTCGTCGAGGTGCCAGACGTTCGTCGCCGGCATCGCGATGTACTCCGCAAAGCATCCGTCCCGGTCGACGCCGATGATCTTCGTGTACGGGCAGACGTGGGCGTTGCCGGTTCTGCACAGCGGGCAGCGCCCGTCGACGATGTGCCCTTCCGCGGTGACGCGGTCTCCTTCGCGCACATCGGTGACCAGCTTCCCGACTTCGACCACCTCCCCCGCGAATTCGTGGCCGACCACGAACGGCGGCTTGCAGCGTCCCTTCGCCCAGTCATCCCACTCGTAGATGTGCACGTCGGTCCCGCACACCCCTGCACGCTTCACCCGGATCAGAACCTCGTCATCCCGGATCTTCGGCACGGGAACGTCCTTCAACACGAACCCCGGACCCGGGGTCTCCTTCACGAGAGCTTTCACTGAGGATGGCGAATCGGTTGTCATGTCCGGCGCGCATCCACTGGAAGGCGCCGCGACGTAGGGCTGAAAGGTGACACCCGTCGGCGAGCGATGGAAGCCTCGTCACGCGATCGTGCTCAGATCAGCCCGGCGATCTGGCCGCCGTCCACCTGCAGCGCCACACCGGTGATGAAGCTCGCGCGCTCGCTCGCGAGAAAGGCCACCGCGGCCGCCATCTCCTCGGGGCGACCCGACCGTCCGAGCGGGATCGACGAGCTCCGCGCGCGCAGGATCTCCTCGACCGGCCGACCTTCGCGTGCCGAACGCATCTTCGCCAGCTCGAGCGCGCGATCCGTCTCGAAGTGCCCGGGAAGCACGGTGTTCACGAGCACGTTGTCTCGCGCGCACTCGTTGGCGATCGTCTTCGCGAAGCCGAGCAGCCCGGCGCGCGCGGTGTTCGAGAGCAGCAGTCCGCCGAGCGGCTGCTTCGCCGCCATCGAGGTGAGAAAGATCACCCGTCCCCATTTCCGCTCGCGCATCCCGGGCACCACTGCGCGCGCCAGTCGAATCGAGGAGAGCAGGTTCAGCTCGAGCGCGGCGCTGTACTGCTCGTCCGTCGTCGTGTCGAAGGTGGTCGACGGCGGCCCACCGGCGTTCGCGACCAGGATGTCGACCGGTCCGAGAAGCTCGGCGGCACGCGTCGTCACGCGTTCGATATCGTCCACCTTCGTCACGTCGCCCGCCAGTGGTAGCGCGCGACCATGGCCATGCCGCACGATCGCCGCTGCTTCGCGCGCGAGCAGCTCTTCCCGCCGCGCCACCATCGCCACCGCACATCCCTCGGCAGCGAGCGCCCGCGCGATCGCCAACCCCAGTCCACTCGATGCACCGGTGACCAGCGCGACACGTTGCCCCAGACCCAGATCCATTCCTCCTCCCGTGTTGTCGCCGAGCGTTTGGCATCGTTCGCGACCGATGTCGCGAAATGTCGGCGCCGTTGCAACATGCTCGGCATTGCTATTGCGTGCCGATTACGGCGTTCCTATATTCGCGCGAGACATGAAGGGTTGCGCGCGAACCGCCCGGTGCGTAACACTTTCGCCCATCGATCGTCGATAACACGACTCGCGCGCCGCAACATCGCAGCGAGTGACGCAGCAGACGACACGCGGTACGCTGGACGCGGTACTCGTTCGGATGGATGACCGCTCGCGCGAGCGCGATGGATGGAGTGAGAATCCTCGACGGATCCTTCTCCTGCGACATGCGCGAGAGACGTGCAGATCGCGAGGGCCGTACCGCCTCGCTGCAGGATGCGCCGGCCTTGCCAGGGCCGCGCGCAAGGCGGTCGACGCGATGCGTCGTCGCCGACCTCGCCGGTCCACCGGGGGAACGGTGAGAGCTACCACTCCAGAACTGGAGATTGCACCATGGCCATGAAGAAGGGTGGGCGCAAGAGCGCCGGCAAGAAGAGCGCGCGCAAGGGCGCGAAGAAGGGCGGCGCTCGCAAGGGCGCGAAGCGGGGCGGCGCGCGCAAGGGCGCCAAGAAGGGCGGCCGCAAGCGCTCCTCGCGCTAACTCCACCCAGCCGCAAAAAGGCCGACGCGAACGCGTCGGCCTTTTTGTTGGTGCTCACTTCACATCACCTCGCCGCCGGCCGGCGCCCTAACGCGCGTAGCGTGCGCTCGCCAGCTCGACGAGTCGCTCGACGAGCACCTGATAGGGAAAGCCGCCCTTCTCCGCGGCGCGGGCGAACTCGCTCTGCCGCTCCAGGTAACAGTTCGGGTTTACCTCGATCACGAAGATCTCCCCCGCCGCGGTCACCCGCAGGTCGATGCGCGCGTAGTCGCGCAGCCGCAGCGCCTCGAACGCGTCGACCGCCACCTTCTGCATCTGCTCCGCCAGCGCCGGATCGAGATTCGTCGGAAAGATCGACTCCGTACCGGCGAACTCCTCGCCGCTCCCCGCGCCGTCGTCTCCCCACTTCGCCTGCCAGCTCGCGATCTTCGGTTTGTCGGCGGGAAACTTCGAGAAGTCCAGCTCGATCACCGGCAGCGGAGTGGGTGACTCGTTCCCCAGCACTCCGACGTAGAACTCGCGTCCCTCGATGAACTGCTCGACGAGCGACGGCTGCTTGAACTCCTTCTGCAGGTCGTCCATCGCCTGCATCAGTCCCTTGAGATCGCGGACCACCGACTTCGCCGTGATCCCGAGCGAGGCGTCTTCCTGCGGCGGCTTCACGATCACCGGAAAGCTCAGGTCTCCTGCCCACTCCAGCGCGCCACGGTACGCCGTCGCGAATTGCGGAGTCTTTATGCCGTGGAAGCCGAGCACCATCTTCGTCAGCGCCTTGTCGCCGGCGAGCATGAGCCCCGACGGGCTCGAGCCGGTGTAGCGAAGACCGAGGAGGTTGAGCAGCGCCGCGACGTTCGACTCGAGCGCGCTCTTTCCCCCGAACGACTCGGCCATGTTGAAGACGAGATCCGGGGACTCGCGGCGCAGCGTCGAGATCAAGGGATCGATGTCGTCCGCGACCATCGCCCGGACAGGCTCGTGCCCCGCCGCGCGAAGTGCCTCTTCCAGCTGCCCGAGCACCGGATCCTCGGGCGGCTCGGCGGCGTCCTTCGTGTGCAGCAGAGCGATCTTCATGCGGTGCCCTCACGTGGGACGCCGTCGAGCGCGTCGGTGTACCTGAAGTTCATCATCACGGCCGTGCCGAACGCCGTCAGCTCTATGAGCGTCGATGCCTCGAGTCCGCGGACGCGCAGCGTCAACGACTCGGCGCGTTCCACGAGAAGATCGACGAAGCGGCGTACCGATGTCGTTCCTTCACCAGTCCAGTACGCGATTCGCGACACGATCTCGCGCCGATGGCGGCGCAGGAAGAGCGCCGCGTCCTCGCCGCCGGGTGCTTCGTCTCCCGATGCGAAGATCGTTCGCAGATCGCCGTCGAAGTGTCGGCGGTCCACCGCGGGAATCGGCGCCCCTTCACCGCGGTAGTGTTCCTCGACCGTGTAGTCCATCGCTTCGACGGGAAGGTCGTCGGGCGTGACGCTCGGAACGTCCGGCAGCTCGTCGCGCACCTCCGTCATCACGCGCTCCATGTATTCGAGCTTCTCGAGCGCCTCCCATCCCGCGTACTCGCGCCGCCAGTCGAGCCCCGGGGTCAGCCAGACCGCGAACGTCTCCGCGAAATCCTCGTCCGGATGCTTCTGTGCGTACCAGCCGAGGATGTGCCGCACATGAGCGCGTGAGAACGGGTCGGCGCGATATCGCTCGCGGTACGGCCGCGAGTACGGTCCGAACAGCTGCCGCCAGTCGGCGCGATCGTAGAGACGGTACGCGTAGTTGAACGCGTGTCCCGCCTCGTGTCGGAGGTAGCGCATGATGTCCCGCTCGTCCTCGACCTCGACCGCTTCTTCCGCCTCGATGCGCGCGAGTCGCGGATCGGCGAGGTAGAACGGCACGCCGATCAGCGGCGTGTCGTCGGGGCATCCCCACTGATCGCTCAGGTACACCGGCGGCTTGAAGCGCAGCCCCTTCGCCGCGAGCTCGTCGTAGAGGCGCTCGACCAGCTGCTCGAGTCGCGTCCCGCGCAGTGACAGTCCGAGCTCGGAGATGCGCCGCCCGAGAAGGGCACGGCGCTCCCCCTCCCAGTTGTTCTCCACGGTCTCTGACACGGCACGCTGCCGAGCAAGGGGCATACCCGGCTCGACGATGCACTCCCGAGCCCTGGAAAAAAAGCACGGGGGTGAGAGCGTCAGCTCTCACCCCCGTCATGCCAACCGCGTGACTTCAGGCCGCGCGGGCCGGCGTATCGATCTTCTCTTCCGGAGCCGGGCCCCAGACGTACGCGAGAAACCGCGGCGGCTGCTCCGCGCGAGTTCCCTGCGAGATCACGATCCCGAGCGGCTCCATGGCTGCGCTCGTCTCGTGTGGCTGCTTCTTCATATAGATGTGCTCCACCGTGTCGGGTCCCCGGAACGGTCGGGGACGCCCCCTTCTAATGCACGGCACGGGCCAGAGGTGCCATGTGAGGTAAAGCGCGTCAAAACAACAACTTACGTATAAACAAAAGCTCGGCGGAGCGCCGAGCGTGTCTCTTTGCAACAGGTGGGATCCGAACCCCTCGTGTCACTTCGCTACGCGACCTCCTTCCACGCCACCAGAGTGCCGGCCCCCCGGTCGCCTTCCATCGAGATGCGCCACCCCGCGTAGCTCGCGACCACCTCGTCGAGCACCGTCTTCGAGCGGCCCGCCGCGACACCTTCGACGAGATGAATCCCCCCGTCAGCCGTCGCTTCCTTCAGGATCGCCAGTGCTCGCGTCCGCTCGGTCTTCGTCAACGCCGCGAGCGCCGACAGGGAACAGACCACCGCTCGCAGCGGAGCATCCGGCGTGAAGGAGCCGAGGTCGCCCACCAGGGCACGTACGCGCTCCGAGAGTCCCGCCGCCTCCGCCTCGTTCAGGACGCGCATCACCGCGTCCTCCTCGCTTCCGATCGTGAGCACGTCGCAGCCATGTGCGGCGAGCAGCAGCGCCGAACCCTCGGTCCCGGCGCCGGTGACCAGCACCCGTCCGTCCGCGCTCGGCACCACCGCGCGCACCACCGGCGCATCCGGCGCCACGCCCCACCTCTCGGGACGCCGCAGCTCCGCGACCGCCTTCAACCTGCGCCGACGCCAGGTCTGGTACGATGGCAGCCGCAGCCGCCGAAAGATCAGGCGATCGACCTCCTCGCAGAGCAGGATCTCCGTGAGCGAGAGCTGCGAGTCGCGCTCCAGTGCCGCGACCGCTTCATCGCCGATCGCGAGCAGCGCGCTCCGCGGGATCGACTCCTTGTAGTTCTCTATCTCCCCCTCGACGTACAGCTCGTACTCGTGCTTGAGAGAGCGAGGTCGGCGGTTAGGCATCGAGCGGGGCGAGGGGGGCGTGCAGGGCCGGTCCTAACGTAGGCAGACTGCGCTCCCGCGCAAGAGTCACACTGGCTCGACGTGCACAGTCACCTCCGCCACCCCGTACCGGGATGCGATCCGGCTCTCCACCGCGTCGGCGAGCCGGTGCGCGTCCACCACCGACATCTCCTCATCCACCCCGATCGTCACCTCGGCGAACAGTGTCCCGCTCGCTGTGAGGCGCGAACGGATTCCCCGGACGTCTCGCACGCCCTCGATTCCCGTGATCTCCGCGCGCAGCTCTTCCGGGTCCGCGCCCCGTTGATCGACGAGGATCGGGACTGTCTCGCGCAGAATCCCGTAGCCGGTCCACGCGATGATCAGCGCGACCACGATCGCCAGGGGAGCGTCGAGCGCGGGGTATCCGACTCGCGCCAGCACGAGCGACGCGAGCGCGAGGCCGGTGACGTAGACGTCGCTCACGGTATGGGCGGCGTCGGCGAGGAGAAATGCGCTCTGCAGCTCGCGCCCACGCCGACGCTCGTACCAGACGACGAAGAGGTTGACGAGAACCGTCGCCGCCAGCAGCGCGATCTCGAGCGGTTCGGCGCGTTGCGGTGCACCGCCGCGAAGCAGCGTCTGAACGCCTTCCCGCAACAGCTCGAAGCACGAGATCGAGAGAAAGCCGACGATGCCGATCGCGCCGAGCGTCTCGAACTTGTCGTGTCCGTACGGGTGGTC
>DATAIN010000466.1:0-1854 GCA_036262635.1 Gemmatimonadaceae bacterium
CCGCGTGTCGACGTCGATGACGATCAACGCCACGGCCTCCACGCTGCTGGCGATGTACGTGGTGGTGGCCGAGGAGCGGGGGATCGCGCGCGGGGCGCTGAGCGGCACGATCCAGAACGACATCCTCAAGGAGTACATCGCCCGCGGCACATACATCTATCCGCCGGCGCCGAGTCTGGCGCTGATCGTGGAGATCTTCCGCTTCTGCGCGCGCGAGCTGCCGAGCTGGAATCCGATCTCGATCAGCGGCTACCACATCCGCGAGGCGGGGGCGACGGCGGTGCAGGAGCTGGCGTTCACCTTCGCGAACACCCTCGAGTACGTGCAGACCGCGCTCGCGGCGGGGCTGCAGATCGACGAGTTCGCGCCGCGGCTCTCCTTTTTCTTCGCCGCGCACAACGACCTGTTCGAGGAAGTCGCGAAGTTCCGCGCCGCTCGCCGGATGTACGCGCGCTTCATGCGCCAGCGCTTCGGGGCGAGCGACGCGAGCGCGCGGCTGCGCTTCCACACGCAGACGGGTGGCGTCACCCTCCAGGCGCAGCAGCCGCTGAACAACGTCGTCCGCGTGGCGGTTCAGGCGCTCGCCGCGGTGCTCGGCGGCACGCAGTCGCTCCACACCAACGGCTATGACGAGGCGCTCTCGCTCCCGACCGCGGAGGCGGCGACGCTCGCGCTGCGCACGCAGCAGGTGATCGCGTACGAGAGTGGTGCCGCGCAGACCGTCGATCCGCTCGCCGGGAGCTACTACGTCGAGAGCCTCACCAACGAGCTGGAGACGCGCGCGCTCGCGCTGATGGAGCGTGTCGAGGCGCTGGGCGGCGCGGCGAAGGCGATCGACGCCGGCTTCTTCCAGGAGGAGATCGGCCGCTCGGCGTACGAGCAGCAGCTGCGGGCCGAAGCCGGGGAGACGGTGATCGTGGGCGTGAATCGCTTCGCCGACGGCGCCGAGCCGCCCGTAATCCCGGCGCCCGACTACTCGCAGCTGGCGCGCGACCAGGTCGCGCGTCTCCGCGCCGTGAAAGCGAAGCGCGATGACGAAAGCGTAAGGCGCGCGCTCGACGCGCTCGCCGCTGCCGCGCCGGCGTATGTGACGGAGGGCACGCGCGCGCCGCTGATGCCGCTCGTCGTCGACGCGGTGCGTGCGCGCGCGTCGGTCGGCGAGATCGCCGACGCGCTCCGCGGCGTGTGGGGCGTCTATGCCCCCGGACGATAGGAGACTCGGGCGCGAGTCGGTCGTCTTCTGCGCATGACGACCAAATCGACCCTCAGGCGTCGCGAGCTCACGATCCGATCGGTGGCCGGCGACGCCGCCCTCTCGTTCTCCGAGCCCCTCCCCGACGACCCCTCACATCCGGTCAGCTCCTTCGTCGCCGCGCTCGAGTTCACCGAAACCTTCGTCTCACTGCGCGCTTCGACACGCATCGCCGTCCACGACGCGGAGGAGCTGGTGGCCTTCTTCCGCGCGCTGGCCCGCGACGCGCACGGATTCGTCGGCGAACGCGTGTGGTTCGCGCGCGAGCGTGAGCTGGTGCTGCGCGCCGACCATGACGGGTCCCCGCGGATGGTGCTCACCGTCGTGATGCATCCGGAGTACGACCCGCCTCCGTTCACGGCGGAGTACAAGCTGCGCCTTCCGGTCGCGGGCCTCGCGCGGCTGGCGAGCGACCTCGCGCGCTTCGTGAGAGCGGAGTAGCCGCGCGGCAATGCTTCAAGAAGCAGAACGGCCCGGGATTTCCCGGGCCGTTCTGTCTTTCATCGTGCAGCTACTGGACTACGGATTCATGTCGGTGCACGTCGTCGCCGCGCCCGCGTAGTTCGGGTTGTTGCGCTCGTCGAAGGGCACCTTGAAGACGA
>DATAIN010000467.1:0-16681 GCA_036262635.1 Gemmatimonadaceae bacterium
CCATGCTGCCCACCCAGTACCGAGGCTCTTCCATGCTCGCATCGCTCGCCCGACTCTTCCAGCTCCGCCCGATCCTCACGACGGCGATCCTCGGCATCCCGGTCATCCTCCTCATCATGATCGGGCTCTTCACCGTCTTCACCCTCAAGTTCCTCGTCTTCGTCGCGCTCCCGGTCGGAATCCTCATCTGGCTCCTCCGGAAGATCTTCAAGCGCAGCGACACCACGACGTTTTGACCGGCGGGCGGACACGAAAGCGGGGCGGGCTCGATTCGAGCCCGCCCCGCTTCGTTTCGCCGACGCCCGATGACCCGCGCTCAGCCGCCGGACGTCAGCGCCCGCGTCTCCTTCTCGCGCACGACGCGCGCGATGAACTCGTCGAGCGGCACGATGTCCTGCTTCTTCCCCGCCGCGCCGCGCGCCCGCACCGCCACCGTCCCCTGCTCCGCCTCGCGCTTCCCGATCACGGCGAGGTACGGGACCTTCATCACCTCGCCGTCGCGCACCCGGTAGTTGAGCGTCTCGTTGCGGTCGTCGAGCGACGCGCGCAGACCGGCCGCCTTCAGCTTCGCCGTCGCGTCGGCCGCCGCGTCGCGCGCGTCGTCGCTGATCGGCAGCACGCGTACCTGCTCCGGCGCGAGCCACACCGGGAACGCGCCCGCGTAGTGCTCCACGAGCCCCCCCACGAACCGCTCCATGCTTCCCACCAGCACGCGGTGCAGCATGAACGGACGGTGCCGGGCGTTGTCGTCGCCGATGTACTCGAGGTTGAATCGCTCGGGGAGGTTGAAGTCGAGCTGCACGGTCGGACCCTGCCACTTGCGGCCGATCGCGTCGATGAGCTTGAAGTCGAGCTTCGGACCGTAGAAGGCGCCGCCGCCTTCGTCGATCGTGAACTGCTGCCCGCGTCCGCGCAGCACGGCCGCCAGGAGATCCTGCGCCCATGTCCACCGCTCCGGCGCGCCTAACGCCTTCTCCGGGCGCGTCGACAGCTCGATCGTGTACGGGTAGCCGAAGGTCTTCAGCATCTCGTCCACGAGGTCGAGCAGCCGTGCGATCTCGCTCTCGATCTGCTCGCTCGTGCAGAAGACGTGGGCGTCGTCCTGGGTGAAGCCGCGCACGCGCAGCATCCCGTGGAGCACCCCGCTCCGCTCGTAGCGATAGACCGTGCCGAACTCCGCGTAGCGGATGGGCAGGTCGCGATACGAACGCTGCCTGCTCTCGAAGATGCAGATGTGCCCGGGGCAGTTCATCGGCTTCGGGCGGTACGCCGCGCCTTCGACCTCCATCGCGCCGAACATGTTCTCCTTGAAGCTCTGGAGGTGCCCGGAGATCTCGAACAGCTTCTCGCTCACGACGTGCGGCGTGTACACCAGCTCGTAGCCGTGACGGAGGATGAGATCCTTCTCGTAGTTCTCGATCTCGTTGCGGACGATCGCGCCCTTCGGATGCCAGAGGATGAGCCCCGGCCCGACGCGCTGGTCGGTGCTGAACAGGTCGAGCGCGGCGCCGAGGGTGCGATGGTCGCGCCGCTTCGCCTCCTCGAGGCGGTGCAGGTACGCGTCCAGATCCGCCTTCGTGAACCACGCCGTGCCGTAGATCCGCTGCAGCATCGGGCGCTTCTCGTCGCCTCGCCAGTACGCGCCCGCCGTGTGCGTCAGCTTGAAGTGCTGCGACCTTCCGGTATCGGGGACGTGCGGACCGCGGCACAGGTCGATGAACGGCCCGTCCGTGTACGTGCTGATGATCTCGTCGGCGCCGAGGTCCTCGATGCGCTCGAGCTTGAGCGGATCGTCGGCGAAGCGCCTCTTCGCCTCGGAGCGATCGACTTCCTCGCGGACGAAGGGATACTTCTCCGCCGCGACCTTCCGCATCTCGGCCTCGAAGGTCGCGAGGTCGTCCGGCGTGAAGGGCTCCTTCACCCCGAAGTCGTAATAGAAGCCGTCCTCGATCGCCGGGCCGAAGCCGATCTGCGCGTCGGGGCGCAGCCGCCGCACCGCGGTGGCCAGGATGTGCGCGGTGCTGTGGCGCAGCACGTCGAGCGCGCGCGGATCCTTCTCCGTGAGGACGCGGAAGCTGCCGCCCTTCCGCAGCGGGGTCGTGAGGTCCTGCACCTCGCCGTCCACCTCGACGGCGACCGCCGCGTTCAGCAGGCGCGGCCCGATCCCCGCGACGACCTCGCGGGGGAGCGTGCCCGGCGCGACCTCGCGCACCGCGCCATCGGGAAGGACGAGCTTCAGCGGCGCGTTCGCCGCGTCGGGACGATCGATCATTGCTTGCGTTCCGGGGAGAATCAGGCGGAGATCAGCGGCGCGACCTCGCGGCCGTAGCGCACGTAGAGCCAGATACCGAGGATCAATACGACTGCGATCGCGCCCCAGATCAGGAAGCGCGAGAAGGGCACCGGATCCTCCGGTGGCTGTTGTGGCGGCATCGTCGGTGGCATCGGGGGCGCGTTCGGGACACGTTCGCCTTGCGAGCGCAGCGCTCGCGCGCGAAATCGAACGCGTCGGTGGGTGGCCTTGAACTTGCACCCGCTCGCGTACGCTCCGCTCCGAAATTATAGTCACGCAACTCACTTCGCCACAGGTTCTTATGGCTTCCTTTCGCTATCGCGACCGCGGGTCTTCCGGCACCGGCGTCGCGCTGAGTGTCGCCGCGGGCGCGCTGGTGGGATTCGTCGCAGGTGTCTTCGTCGCGCAGCGCGCTGGTGGCTTCGCCGCGCTCACCGCGAAGCTTCGCGAGCGCCTCGGCCGCGGCAGTGCCGATGACTACGACGCGGAGCTCGATGGCGGCGAGGACGAGTTCGAGGGTGAGGAGGAGGCGACCTACTCCACCGCTTCGCTCGAGGAGCGCGTCCTCGAGGCGTACATGAACGACCCGATCCTCAGCGAGCGCGCCGTGGACATCGGCGAGATCGGCGAAGGGATCATCGAGCTCGCCGGCTGGGTGGAGACGGAGGACGAGGCCGACCACGCGGTCACGCTCGCCCGCGGCGTCCCCGGCGTCGACACCGTCGTGAACCGGCTCAACGTCGGCGAGGAAGAGGAGATGCTCGAGGAGAACTACGAGCGCTTCTCCACCGGCGATGACGCGCTCAACGAGGCGCGCTGGGAGGGCCAGGGGCTCGGCACCGGGCGCCGTCGTCAGGGCAGCTCGGCCGAGGTCGATCGTCACGCCGATCCGCGCGTTCCGATCCAGGACAAGTGGCTCTCCGAACAGGCCGCGATCGACAACTCGGCCGAGCCGACGGAGGAGATCGTCGCGGAGCGGCGCTCGCGCGCGAAGAAGGGCGCCCAGCGCGCCGACCGCACCGGCGGCGCGCCCGTCGCGCCGACCGGCGTCCCGAAGGGCGACCACGTCGCCGACCCGATCGAGGCGCAGCGCCTCAGCGAAGCGAGCGACCCGGCCACCATGCAGCAGAACCCTCCCAACCTGCGCGCTGATTAAGGCAAGAAGGAAAGAGGGGCAGGACGAGGAGCAGGATGAGGGGCAGGACGAGGAGAAGAAATGTGGAAGATGAGTGAGCCTCTCTCATCATTCCACATTTCTATCCCTCACCCTGCTCCTCATCCTGCCCCAAGTCCTGCCCCTCATCCTGCCCCTCATCCTCCCCTTCATTCGGCCCTGACTTGCCGCGCGGAACGGGTGGGTGCATGATCGTGGTCCGTCTTTCCCCCCGGGCAGGCGACGCCGCCTCCGGGCCTTGCTGATCTTTCCCCCCACCAGTCAGAGGTCGTCATGCGCGCTCTCGCTCTACCTGCTCTCCTCCTTCTCGCCGCCGCCTGCGCCGACAACGCGCAGCGTGGGCTCACCGCGCCGGGCGACCGTCCCTCGCTCGTGCAGAACGCGGTGGACACCGTCGGGCTCCCCGACCTCATCGTCGACAGCAAGGCGACCCAGCAGAACTGGATCAACCGCGTCGAGGACCTTCCCGCGAACTTCTGCAGCGTGCAGGAAGGCGGGGTGACGCCCGGTGAGCACAACATCATCCGCTTCACCGTGACGACGCCGAACATCGGCAACGCCGACGTCTTCGTCGGCAGTCCGCTCAAGCACATGGACCCGAACGGCGACGGGAGCTTCGCCGACCAGGATGGACTCTTCGAGTTCGCGAGCTGCCACGGCCACTTCCACTTCCAGCATTACGCGACGTACAAGCTCGTCGGCGAGGACGGCCGCGTCTGGAAGGCGGCGAAGCGCGGCTTCTGCATGCTCGACACCGACCCGTACAACGTCAGCAACGGCGACGGCACCTGGAACTATCGCAACTGCGGCAACACCGTGATCGACGGCTTCCAGGGGATCAGCGACGGGTGGGCGGACACGTACGTCTTCAAGCTCGGCGGGCAGTACTTCGTGCTCGACGGGGGCGACGGACAGCCGGTCGTTCCCCCCGGCGTCTATCACATCCAGGTCGAGGTCAATCCCGCCTATGCCCCCGACCGGAAGGGCAACTGCCCGCGCGTGAAGGATCCCGCGACCGGGATGTGCCATCAGTTCGCGGAAAGCAATTACGCGAACAACTTCGGTGAGGCGCTCGTCCAGATCACCGATCACCCCGGGCGCGCCGGCTACGGGCCGCTGAAGAACAACAGCGACAAGATCACAGCAAGCGACGAGATCGAGCAGTAAGGAGGAAAGAGGGGCAGAGTGAGGGAGAGAAATGTGGAAGATGAGTGAGCTCACTCATCTTCCACATTTCTTCTCCTCGTTCTGCTCCTCATCCTTCTCCTCGTTCTGCCCCTCATCGCATTTCACCTTGCCACGGGTGATCGAGCCGTGCATGCTCTGAACGCGTGGACTCTGGAGACTCGATGACCAGTCACGATGTGATCGACCCCGTGTGCGGGATGACCATCACCATCGCCCAGGCGCCGTACACGCGCGACCATGGCGGGGTGACGTACCACCTCTGCTCGATCGAGTGCTGCACCAAGTTCGAGGCCGACGGCGAAGCGTACATCGCCGTCGCGCGGCTCAACCTTCCCGGCTGGGGCGAGACGCCGCACCCCGAGGACATCGTCGAGCGCTTCCGCCGCCCTGAGGCGTGAAGCTCAGAGCGCGTGCGTGCGGGTCAGTCATCGCCCGGCTCCGCGCGAGCGGTCAGCGCTTCGTGTCCGCGACCGCGTAGCCTTCGTCCTCGACCGCCTGGGTGATCCGGTCGGCCGGGGTCTTCGCCGGATCGAACGAGACCGTCGCGCTGCCGATCGCCACCTGCTCGACCGTGACCCCGTTCACTCCCTTCAGGGCCCGGTCCACCGCGCTCACACAGTGCCCGCAGCTCATCCCGTCGATCTTCATCGTCATCCGCGTCATCGTCCTTCCTCCTCCGGTTCGGCTTCCTACGGACTGAGTCTAGATACCCCGGGAGGGTATGACAAGGGTTCTGCCGCCGGCAGCCCTTCAGGCCCGCTGTGCCGCTCCAGCCGGCGCTCCTTCCAGAGCGAGTACACCGCCGGGATCACGACGAGAGTGAGCAGCGTGCTGCTCACCATCCCGCCGACCATCGGCGCGGCGATCCGCTTCATCACCTCCGCGCCCGTGCCGTGTCCCCACATGATCGGCAGCAGCCCCGCCATGATCGCGGTGACCGTCATCAGCTTCGGCCGCACGCGCTCCACCGCGCCCTCGACCACCGCGTCGTAGAGGTCGCGCAGCGTCGGTCGCCGCCTTTCAGCGTGCCGCGCTGTCCACGCGTGATCGAGATAGATGAGCATCACCACACCCGTCTCCGCGGCGACGCCGGCCAGCGCGATGAAGCCGATCGCGACCGCCACCGACCACTCGTAGCCGAGCAGCCAGACGAGCCACACTCCGCCGACGATCGCGAAGGGGAGCGAGAGCATCACGATCAGCGTCTCGCCCACGCTGCGGAAGTTGACGTACAGGAGCAGGAAGATGATCGCCAGCGTCGCCGGGATCACGAGCGCCATCTTCGACTTCGCCCGCTGCATGTACTCGTATTGCCCGCTCCAGCTCATCGTGTAGCCGGAGGGGAGCTGCACTTCGCGCTCCACCATGCGCCGCGCTTCGGCGACGTACCCGCCGATGTCGCGGCCGGCGACGTCGATGTACACCCACGCCGTCGGCATCGCGTCCTCGGTGCGCACGACCATCGGCCCCGCGACCTGCTTGATCACCGCCACCTGGCCGAGCGGTACCTGTGGCGTGCTGCCGGCGAGCGCTCCGCCCCCGGTGCCCGGCATCGCGCCCATCGCGCCGCCGTTCGCGGTCGCCCCGCGGGCGTGGCTCACCGGGATCAGCACCGACGCCAGCTTCTCCGGCGTGTCGCGCAGCTCCTGCGGATAGCGCACCCGCACGCCGTAGCGCTCCCGCCCCTCCACCGTCTGCGTGATCGTCATCCCGCCGATCGCCGTGGCGATCACCGCCTGCACGTCGCCGACGTTGAGCCCATGACGCGCCGCCGCCGCGCGGTCGATGTCGATGTCGAGATAGTAGCCCGAGACCGCGCGCTCGGCGAACGCGCTGCGCGTGCCCGGCACCATCGACACCGACTGCTCCACCGCCTTGCCGATTCGCTCGAGCTCCGCGAGATCGGGCCCGAAGATCTTCACCCCGACCGGCGTGCGGATACCCGTCGCCAGCATGTCGATCCGTCCGCGGATCGGCATCGTCCACGCGTTGGTGACGCCGGCGATCCGTACCGCGGAGTCCATCTGCGCGATCAGCGCATCATTGGTGATCCCGCGCCGCCACTCGCGCTGCGGCTTCAGCGTCACCGTCGTCTCGAACATGTCGAGCCCCGCGGGATCGGTCGCCGTGTTCGCGCGCCCCGCCTTTCCCCAGACGTGATCCACCTCGGGGAAGGTCTTCAGGATGCTGTCCTGGATGCGGAGGATCTCGCGCGCCCGCGCGACGCTCACCCCCGGCAGCGTCGTCGGCATGTAGAGGATGGTCCCCTCGTCGAGCTGTGGCATGAACTCGCTGCCCACCGCGCTCCACGGGATCCAGGTGAGGATCAGCGCGACCGCGCCGGCGGTGATCACCGGCCAGCGGTGGCGCAGCACGAAGGCGATCACCGGCCCGTAGATCCGGATCAGGAAGCGATTCACGGGGTTCGCGCGCTCGCGATGGATCCGCCCGCGCACGAACAGTCCCATCGTCACGGGCACGAGCGTCACCGAGAGGAGGCTCGCCGCCGCCATCGAGAAGGTCTTCGTGAAGGCGAGCGGCTTGAACAGCCGTCCCTCCTGTCCCTCGAGGGTGAACACCGGCAGGAACGACACGGTGATGATCAGCAGCGAGAAGAACAGCGCCGGTCCCACCTCCTTCGCCGACTCGACCACCACCGCCCGGCGCTCGCTCGCCGTCAACATCGAAGTGTCGAAGACGCGCGCCTCCGTGTCGCCTCCCCGTTCCCGCGTCCGCGCGACGATCGCTCGCTCGAGGTGCTTGTGCATGTTCTCGATCATCACGATCGCCGCGTCGATCATCGCGCCGATCGCGATCGCGATCCCGCCGAGCGACATGATGTCCGCGCCGACGCCCACCCAGCGCATCGCGACGAACGCCATCAGGATGCCGATCGGCAGCGTCAGGATCGCGACGAGCGCCGAGCGTGCGTGGAGCAGGAAGAGGATGCAGACCAGCGCGACGATCAGGCTCTCCTCGACGAGCTTTCCGCGCAGGTTGTCGATCGCGCGCTCGATCAGATCGCTCCGGTCGTAGACCGCGCGCACCACGACGCCCGGCGGCAGCCCCTGCTCCACCTCCGCGAGCTTCGCCTTCACGCGCTGGATCGTGGTCAGCGCATTCTCGCCGAAGCGCATCACGACGATCCCGCCCACCGCGTCGCCGCGCCCATCGAGCTCGGCGACGCCACGGCGGACCGCCGGCCCGACGCTCACCCGTCCCAGCTCGGCGACTCGCACGGGCGTGCCGTTAGGCGTGGCACCCACGACCACGTTCTCGATGTCGCCGACGCTCTTCAGGTAGCCGAGCCCGCGCACCATGTACTCGCGCTCGGACAGCTCCATCACCATCGCGCCGACGTCGGCGTTCGCGTTCTGGATCGCCGCCATCACCTGCGTCACCGGCACGCCGTAGGCGAGCAGCTTCGCGGGATCGATGTCCACCTGGTACTGCTTCTCGAATCCGCCCACCGACGCGACCTCGGCGACTCCCGGCACCGCGGTGAGCGCGTAGCGCAGATACCAGTCCTGCACGCTGCGCAGCTGCGCGAGGTCGAGCCGGCCCGTGGTGTCCTCGAGCGCGTACTGGTAGACCCAGCCCAGCCCCGTCGCGTCGGGCCCGAGCGTCGGCGTCACGGTGGCGGGCAGCTTTCCCTTGATCCCGCTCAGATACTCGAGCACCCGGCTGCGCGCCCAGTAGAGATCCGTCCCGTCCGCGAAGATCACGTAGACGAAGGAGACGCCGAAGAACGAGTACCCCCGCACCGTGCGCGCGCCCGGGACTTTCAGCATCTCCGCGGCGATCGGATAGGTGACCTGGTCCTCGACGATGCGCGGTGCCTGCTCGGTGTAGTCCGCCTGCACGATCACCTGCACGTCGGAGAGATCCGGCAGCGCCTCGAGCGGCGTTCGCTGCATCGCCCAGACGCCGAGCCCGATGACCCCGGCGGTGCAGAGCAGCACGATCAGCCTGTTCCGCACCGCCCATTCGATGATCCGCTTCATCGCCATGGCGCTACTCCTCGTGACCGCTGTGATCGGTGCGTGGCGAGACGGGGACCGTCGTGCCGGGGCGATCCTTCGGCGTGGTGGGCTGCGTCATGTCCATCCCGGGCATGTTGCCCATCCCCCCGAGCGCGGTGCCCAGATTCGACTCCGCGTCGACGAGGAAGGTCGCCGACGCGACGACGGTGTCTCCCGCCGCGAGTCCGTTGCGGATCTCGATCCGCTCCGGGCTCGTCGCGCCGATGGTCACCTCGCGCGGCTCGAGCATCCCGTCCGCGCGCTTGAGGAAGACGAGGTTGCGCTCCCCCGTGGCGAGCACCGCCGAGCGGGGCACGCTGAGGACGTCGCCGCGCGCCGTCCCCCGCACGATGAGCGTCGCATACATCCCGGGCTTCAGCCGCAGCGCATCGTTAGGCAGCTCGACCCGCACGCGCGCCGTCCGCGTCTCCGGATCGACGGTCGGGTAGACGTACGCGATGCGTCCGGTCCACCGCTCGCCCGGAAATGCCTCGAGCTCGGCCGACACGCCCTGCCCGACGCGGATGCTCGCGAGATCCTGCTCGAACACCGCGCCCTCCACCCAGACGACGCGGAGGTCGGCGATCCGGTAGAGCGACTCCCCCGCCATGATCCGCTGTCCAGCGACGACCGCCTTCTCGACGACGAAGCCGTCCGCCGGCGCGACGAGGGTGAGCGCGCGGCGCGCCGTGCCGCTCCGCTCCACGCTCTCCACCTCGCTCGCCGGAACGTCCCAGTACAACAGCCGCCGCCGGGCCGAGCTCACGAGATCCTGCGCCTGCCGCACCGCCTCGGGCGTACCGCCCGCGACGTCCCGCGCGAGCCGCGTCGCGAGCAGCAGCTCCTCCTGCGCCGTGACGAGCATCGGCGAGTAGAGCGCGAACATCGGCTCCCCGCGCCGCACGGGCTGCCCCGTCGTGTTGACGAAGAGCTGCTCCACCCACCCGTCGACCTTCGGCGCGACGGCGTGGACCCGCGTCTCGTCGTAGAGCACCTGCCCCACGGTGCGCACCTCGCGCTCGATCGGCCCGCGTGTCGCCGCCGCGTAGGTCACACCGATGCGCTGCGCCTCGCGTGCGTTGAGCATGACGGATGTCGCGCTGTCCCCCGCCACGGTGACGTGATCGTGCGCCGCTTCGGTTGACGCGCTCGTCCCGTCACGCGTCGCGATCCAGGCGACGACCAGCGCGCCGAGCAGCACCGCGGCGTAGAGGAGCCCGCGCACCATGCGACGGCGACCCGTCGCGCCGGCGCCGAAGGGCGCCTCGGAATTCGCGTTCGGTACGCTCATCTGTCCCCCCGTGCGGCTTCAGCCGCGGCAGCCGGATTGGCGATCGCGTTCGGATCGAAGAGCTGGCGCCCGGTCAGCATCTCGAGCTCCGCCCACGCCTTCCCCTGCTCGGCGTCGAGCGCCGACAGCTCCTGGCGGTAGCGATTCACGGTCATGCGATCGTCGAGCAGCGTCATGAAGTCCACCCCGCCCACGCGATAGGCGGCGAGCGCCGAGCTCACCGTCGCCTCGGCCTGCGGGATGACCGTCGTGCGGTAGAGCGCCGCGAGCGTGCGTGCGCGCGCCAGATCCGCGTACGACTCCGTGAGCCGCGCGCGAGTGTCGGCGCGCATCGCGGCGAGGTCCGCCACCGCCATCTCGCGCATCGCTGCCTCCTCCTCGCGCATCCGCAGCTGCCGCCGCCCCGCGAACACCGGGATCGCGGCGCCGACCATGAGGCTTCCCATGCGCTCGGTGCCCATCTCTCCCGCGCGCTGGCCGTACTGCACGCCTAACGTCAGGTCGGGCCAGATCTCGCGCCGGGCGAGGCGCGCGCGCGCGGAGGCTGCATCGACCTCGCGCAGCGCCGCGCGCACCATCGGCCGCGCCGAGTCGGCGAGCGCGAGCAGCGAGTCGAGCGGCGGCACCGCATCGGGAAAGCGCGGGAGCATCGCCTCGCCGGGCGACGTAGCGCTGCGGCGATCGAGCAGCGCGTCGAGCCGCGCGACCATCGCCGTCCGCATCGTCGTCGTGCGGATGGTGTCCTCCACCATCCGGGCGATCTCCACCTGCGAGCGCAGCACGTCGGCCTGCCGCCCTTCGCCGACGCGATACATCGACTCGGCGGTGCCGCGGATCTCCTGGAGCAGCCGCAGCGTCTCGCGCGAGACCGCGAGCTCCCGGTCGGCGCGATACAGATCGTAGAACGCCATCGCGACGTCGGCGCGAACCTCCCACTCCATGTCGTTCGAGCGCTCCGCCTCCGCGGACGCCTGCGCGCTCGCGACGCGCCCCGCGAGCCCGAGCTTTCCGGCGACGGGGACCATCTGCATCAACTGGAGCTGCGTCATCCCCAGCGGATCCATCGGTCGCAGTCCCGGCACTGTGTAGTTCATCAGCCCGAGCTGCAGCTGCGGATCGGGGGGCAGCTTCGCCGGGGCGATCCGCGCCCGCGCCGCGCGGGCGAGCGATCGCGCCGCGCTCACCCGCGGGCTGTCGCGCCGGCTCGCGTCGTAGAGCGTGCCGAGCACCAGCGGTGGCGCTTCAGCCCGCGCGCGCTGCGCGATCGCGCGGTGAGGCGCGAGGATGGCGAGCAGCGACGCAATGGCGACGGTGATCGCCGCCGGCAGGCACATGCCGCGCCTGTACGAATGATTGTTCTGCACCTTCGTCTCCGATGCTGCGTCGCGCGCGTGCGCGGAACGCGAGGATCTCGCCCACGCGCCGGCGGAATGCCGGCGGGGCGACCCACGTCGTGCGTGAGGAGACTAGGCCCGCGGAGGAGGCGGCTCTGGTGAGACGGTGGGAGACGACGGGCCGAGGTCGCGCGACGCGATGAGGGACGCAGATGCCGCGAGCGCGCTCGCGATCGGAGACCCCGATGCGACCGCGACGCTCGCCGTGCATGCGCTCATCGTCTGGCACTCGGTGCTCGCGGGCTGCCCGCATGGCGAGTGCTCGGGCGCGGGAGCCGGCGTCTCGTGCACCGACGCGGGGGCAGTCGCCATCGCCATCCCCGGCATCGCGTGCGCATTTCCGCTCATCCCCGCGGCGCACGCCGGCCAGCCCGCCAGCAGGAGCTGGAGGGCAAGCGTCGTCGAGGCGAGCAGCGCGATGAGCGGATGACGGACCATGGGATCTTTGGCTGGTGCGGCGAAGCACGGTGCGCGTGCCCCGCAATCAGGATAATGGGAGGACCCGCCGCCGGCGCCCAGCCGGAAAACCCCGACCGGGATCACCGAATTCCCCTACGGTGAACGTGGCGCGTCGGCGGCGTCAGCCGCGGCGGCGGTGCGACGACCAGTGGATGGCGGTGATTCGCCATCCCGCCGGACCGCGGGCCAGGACCATCAGCTCCGCGCCGGCCGAGTTGATCTCGTTCCCGCGAAAGCTCCCGCGCGTGTCGCTCGTCGCGACCATCCATGCCGCGTCGCCCATCACCGTCACGCGCACGGTGCGCCGCTCGCTGTGCACCGCGCGACTGAACTCGATGTCCGCCGCGAGGTGCTTCGCGCGATACTCGGCGCGCGTCTCCAGCTCGCCGTTCTCGAGCACGAGCACGCTGTCGGCGAGCAGCGCGAGCGCGCTGGTCGAGTCTCCGGACGCGAGCGCGGCGTGAAAGCTGGCGACGGCGCGCACGACGGCCGCGCTGTCGTCCTTCGGTGCGGGAGCGCGCTGCGCGGCCGCGACAGCGGGGGCCGCGAGCAGCGCCGCGACAGAGGCGAGCGCGAGGAATCCGCGGCTGGCGGTCACTGCGATCGTTCGCATCTCGGCATTCGTATCGTCGTCGGCTTCTAGTCCTCGCCGCTCGAGGCTGCGAGCCATTCCGCGGCGTCCGACGCGTCACGGAACACGCGCGAATCGAGGCCGGCGCACTGCATGTACGCGTCGCCGATCCTCAGCAGACCGAAGGTGAGATCACTCTCGCCGATCAGCGCGACCCGGCCGCCGAGGGCGACCGCGTTGCTCGCGATCGCCTCGGCGATCCCGCGAATCTGTCCGGACGTGCGCTGCGCGATCGAGGTCGAGAGACGGGCGTCGAACACCAGGCCGCGCAGCGGCACGGGGCGAGCGGGATCGGCGAGCGCGGCGTGCAGCGCGCTCGCCGCATCACCGTGCTTCGACGCCCCGACTGCGCTGAGAAAGAGGACGTCATGTACGAAGTCGTACATCACCGGCATGTCCGAAAGCTGGGCACAGAACCGCGCCGGGGCAATCGCTGCCTGTCTCCTCCACCGAAGCAGCAACGCCTCGCCGACATCGGCGAGGCGTTGATCCATGCAGAGGGCAGAGGCACCGGTCGGAATCGAACCGACGAATAGCAGATTTGCAGTCTGCCGCCTTACCACTTGGCCACGGTGCCAGACGCGCCGCAACGATGTGCGGCGCGCGCTCTAAAGTTCGCCTGACGACCCCGTGCCCGCAAGCAGTTGCTCGCCCGATGCGCCCATCGCGAGACCGACCTCGGGCATCGCGACGCCCACGCGGAAGCGGCTGAGCAGTCGCCGCAGCGCCTCGGCCGAATCGGCCATCTCGGCCGCCGTCGCCGCGAGCTCCTGCGCCGCCGCCGCGTTCCGCTGCGTCGCATGCTCCACCTCGCCCATGGCCTTCGTCACCTCGCTCAGCGCCTCCGACTGCTCGGACGACGCCGACGCGACCTGCTGCACGAGCTCCGCGGTCGTGACGATCGACGGAACGAGCTTCCCGAGCAGCTGCCCCGAGCGCTGCGCGACGATGCGGCTCGAGCCCACCAGCTCGCCCATCTCCTTCGCCGCGCTCTGGCTCCCCTCGGCCAGCTTGCGTACCTCGCTCGCCACCACCGCGAAGCCGCGTCCATGCTCGCCCGCGCGTGCCGCCTCGATCGCCGCGTTCAGGGCGAGGAGGTTCGTCTGGTCGGCGATCTCGTCGATCACGGTCAGCTTCTCGGCGATCGTCCGCATCGCCTGGACCGTCTCCTTCGTCGCGACGCCGCTCTGCTCCGCGTCCTGCCGTCCCTGGAGCGCCATCTCGCGCATCTGCCGCGTGTCGCCCGCGTTCCGTTCGACGAGCGTCTGCGTTCGCTCGACGCTCGCCGCCGAGCGCGCGACGAGCTCGATCTCCTCGCCGGCGCTCACCGACAGCTCCTGCGACGACGCCGCGACCTGCGACGACGCGGCGCTGATCGTCGCCGCAGCCTCGTGCATCTCGGTCATCGTGCGCGAGAGGGTGTCGATCATCGTCTCGAAGGCGCCGCCGAAGCGGTCGCGCTCCGAGCGCGCGGCGACGCGCTGCGTCAGGTCGCCCGCGCTCACCGCGTCGGCCACCTGCGCCATCTCCTGGAGGTATGCGGTCATCCGCGCGAAGGCGTTGCCGAAGGCGTCCGCCGCCGACCGCGGCTGGACGCTCTTCCCGAGGTCCCCCCCGGCGATCGACGCGGCGGCGACGGCCATCTCGTTCAGGTAGCTCACCATCTGCGACATCGCGCGGAGGAGGCGGCCCACCTCGCCGTCCGTCTCGGTGTCGATGTGCGCATCCACTTCGCCACGCGACAGCCGCTCGGCCACCGCGACCGCCCTGCCTAACGGCTCGGTGAGGGTGCGGGTGAGCACGTTCTCGGTGACGCGCGAGAGCACGAGCAGCAGCGTCACCCCGAGGAGCGCGACACCGAGCACGAGGACGCCGGTGACGATCTGCCGCCGCTGCGCGGCGAAGAAGGCGCCGTCGATCGCCGCCTCGTCGCGCTCGATCGCGTCGTTGAGGCCGAGGCTCAGCGTGCGGAAGTCGCTCGCCATCCGCTGGGTGGAGGCGAAGACTCCCTCGCCCAGCTCCCCCTCGATCAGTCGCGCGCTCGTCTTGCGGGCGAGGGCGTAGTAGCGCTCGATCGAGCCGCGCAGGCTGTCGAGCGCGCCGCTGGAGATCACCGGATTCGCGCGCGCGGCGTCGAGCGCCTTCAGCATCGCCTGGTGCGCCGAGTCGGGGCGCGCGAAGAAGGAGCTGTCGCGCGAGACGACCGCGTCCTGCAGCCCGCGCTGCGCCGTGGCGAGCCCCTCGCGCAACGTGTAGCTCGTGCGCACGCTCTGGTAGTAGCCCTGCGAGATCAGCCGCGAGTCGTGTTCGCTGCGCCAGACGAGGAAGACGAGCGCGAGGACGATGAACGCCATCGCCACCGCCGCGACGCGCGGCAGGAGGCGGATCTTGCGCTCGATCGAGAGATCCTTCGTCGCGCGGTGCAGGACGTCGGTGAAGCGTCCCGCGAGCGCCGCCTGCCGATCCGACGTCACCTCAGTCGACCACCTTGATCGGCTTCACGCCGTCGCCGAGCGTCGCGGTCGCGGAGACGTAGCCGATCGCTCCCGGGATCTTCGCGACGAACTCGATCACTTCCTCGTCGCTTCCCTTCTCGATCGGCGGCGCGCCCTGGCCGGTGAAGAGGAGCTGCTGCCAGTACCCCTTCACCTGCTCGACGTCCTTCCGGTGCACGGCCTTCGAGAAGGAGCGTCGCACCGGCGAGTCCGCGGCCTGGTCCACCGGCTCCGCGGCGCCGCCGGTCTTCCAGCTCAGCACCTTTCGCAGGAAGAGGCGCGAGACCTCCTCGCGGGAGAGCTCCGCATTGGGATTCTTCGCGTTCACGATGACGCGGAAGGAGACGCTCTGCGCGCCGGCCGTCGCGCAGCCGCTCGTCGCGAGGAGGAGCAGGACGACGGCGATCGGAAAGCGGCTGAGCAGCCGGAGCAGCGTGCGAGCGATGGCGGACATGTCACTCATTGGACGCCCCCGTGGTGCGGCCGGTCACGAAGGACGGTTGCCCGGGTGCCGGTTGCCAGGTCCCGGGACCCGGGCACCGGCAACTGGCGACCATGTCCGCCCCCTGCGATCTTCCGCCATGCTTCTCGGCATCGCCGGCATGGTCGGCTCCGGCAAGACCACCCTCACGCACGCCCTCGCGGCACGGTTCGGCCTCCAGCTCGCCCTCGAGTCGGTGGACGCGGACAATCCGTGGCTCGAGCCGTACTACGCCGACGGCGAGCGATCCCGTCGCGAGTATGCGCTGCGGCTCCAGCTCCACTTCCTCGCGACGCGCTTCGCGTCGATGCGCCGGATGCGCGGGATGGGTGGCGGATGGGTGCTCGACCGCACCTGGTACGAGGACGCGGAGGTCTTCGCGCGCGGCGCCTTCGAGCAGGGGTTGATGATCCCCGAGGAGTACGACCTCTACTGCCGGCTCTACGCCGAGCTGCTGCACGCTCCCGCGGCGCGGCCCCCGAAGCTGCTCATCTACCTGCACGCGCCACTCGAGGTGATCGTCGCCCGGATCGCGCAGCGCGGCCGCCCCGCCGAGCGCGAGACGGCGGTGGAGTACTGGACGGCGCTGCATGCGCGATACGAGCGGTGGATCGCCGGCTTCCGGCACTGCCCCGTGCTCTCCATAGATGTGCGCGACTACGACCTGATCGCCGATCCGGGCGCGATCGAGGACGTCGCCGCTCGGGTTCGCCAGCGCGTCGAGCGGCAGCTCCCGCAGACGGAGCTCTGGCCCGCGTCCCCCCGCGCCCGCGCCTCCTGATCGGGGCACGCGCGGCACCGAGGATGCACCGGAGCTGACGCCATGCCGCTACGCGCCGAACGCCGGAGCCGGCCGCGCGAACGCTTCGGATTCTTCTGGGACGTCCTCTTCCGCGCCCTGCGCGGATCGCTGTCGCGCGTCCAGAGCTTCTACGCCGCGATCGGGATCTTCATCACCGCGGGCGCCATCCTCGCGATCGCGGGGACCTGGGCGTTCGCGTCGCTCGCCGTGCACGTCGAGCGTGGCGCGACGCAGCAGCTCGACGAGTCGGTGCTGCGCTGGATGAGCGCGCACCAGCTTCCCTGGCTCCGCATGGTGATGGTCCAGGTGACCGCGCTCGGCACCGGCGTCGTGGTGGTGATGGTGGTCGCGGTCGCGGCGCTCTTTCTCTGGCTCACGCGCCATCGCCATTCGGCGGCGCTCCTGCTCGTGACGACGGTGGTCGGGATCATCATAAACGGGCTGCTGAAGG